>DASRER010000042.1 GCA_035651995.1 Terriglobales bacterium
GCAAGAGGACTCAAACGCCGTCCCCTTGCCCCACACCCCCATCCCCGCTCACCACGAGGATGGAGTTAACATCAACGTTCGTATTCAGGAGTGTGCGGAGTAAGGGGGCAGGTCACAGGCCCGCGGCAGCGATGCCCGGGTTTACGGCAGAGTTCACTTCCCAGGTCGACGGCGACCACGCCAGCAAACCAGTGACGTAGTTCATGCCCATGCATCCGCCGGTCTGGGAGTTGTCATTGCTGCTCGCGATCACCATATCCGCCGCGTTCGAAGAATCGACCGGGTCGAACTGAACTCCGGTGGCCTGAGACTGGCTATTCCACATCTGTATAGCTGATGCGATTGGGCCCGCCATGTTCGAGTCCGCCTGAGTGCCGTTGCTTTCAACGTGGTATTTGACGTGAATCAGCCCATCGGACGAGCGTTCCATTGCAGAGATCTTGCAGTTTTGCAGCGTTCCGTCGCCGAAACATCCCGTTATTTGGCTGAAACCGACCTGTGCGGTCAAGGCCAGTGAGATTGCGATCAATCCAATTCTTGCTGTAGTCTCACCCGCGCACCTCCAGTGAACGGCGCGGGTTACCTTACCCCCGGGTTTCCGCAGAAACGTCATGATGTGTCAAGCTTGGATTCTGGTCGCGCGGCGCGCCGATATAATCGCGGTAGCCAGCCAAATGACTCTCCACGACACATTCCGCCGCCCCCTCCGCAGCCTGCGGGTCTCGGTCACCGACCGCTGCAACCTGCGCTGCGAGTACTGCATGCCCCAGGAGGAGTACGTGTGGCTGGAGCGCCACGCGCTGCTCAGCTTCGAGGAGATCGCGCGCCTTACAGAAATCTTCACCAATCTGGGCGTGGACAAGCTCCGCCTCACCGGCGGCGAGCCGCTGCTGCGCCGCGACCTGGACAAGCTGGTCACCCTGCTGCGGCGGAATCCGGGCGTCCGCGATCTGGCGCTCACCACCAACGGCCTGCTGCTGCCGGAGCAGGCTCGCGCTCTGCGAACCGCCGGCCTCGATCGCATCACGCTCTCGCTCGACACTCTGCGTCCCGATCGCTTCCGCGCCCTCACTCGTCGCGACGCTCACGCGCGGGTGCTGGAGGGCCTTGCCGCGGCCCGCGCCGCCGGCTTCAGCGGCATGAAGATCAACGCGGTCATCGTGCGCGGGTTCAACCACGACGAGATCGCCGACCTGATCGAATTCGGCCGCGAGCACGAGTCTGAAGTCCGATTCATCGAGTACATGGACGTGGGCGGCGCCACGCGCTGGTCGAGCGCGCAGGTCTTCTGCAAGACTGAAATCCTCGCGGCGCTTGAGCGGCGTTACGGACGCATTACCCCCGAAGGCGGCCAGGGCTCGGCGCCGGCTGAGCGTTTCCGCCTAGCCGACGGCACGCGCTTCGGCGTCATCTCCAGCACAACCCAGCCGTTCTGCGGCGCCTGCGATCGCGCCCGCCTCACCGCCGACGGCGTCTTCTTTCTCTGCCTCTACGCCCGCGACGGCATCGACCTCAAGCAGATTCTCCGCTCCGGCGCCGGCCCCGCCCAGATCGCCGCGCGCATCGCCGATGCCTGGCGCGGCCGCACCGACCGCGGCGCCGAGGAGCGCCTTCAGGTCGCCCAGCGCGCCCCGCTCTTCCAGATTCAGGACCTGCGCAGCGATCCTCACCGCGAAATGCACACCCGAGGCGGGTGACCCTCCCGAGTTGACAGTCCGCGTTTTGCGCATGGTGGCGCATTCGAACCCGTTTACAACCGCTTTGGCACGGCGCTATGCTGCAGCGCGGTTCCGGGAGTCATGAATTGATGCGACGCATTGTCACCGCCCTCGTCCTGCTTCTATGCACCATTTCCGCGACCGCCCGAGCTGCCGACGACAACGAGAAGCTGACGCCGGAAGAGCTGGTATCGCGGCATCTGGCGTCGGTCGGCGCCGCCGAGGCGCGCGCCGCGGCGCGCTCGCGCGCGGCCACCGGCGCCGTGGCTTATCGCACCATCACGCCCGGCAATTCGCGGCTTGACGGCACCGCACAACTGGCCTCCGACGGCAAAAAGATGCGCTGGGCGTTCAGCTTCAACAACGACGTTTACACCGGGGAGGATGTCCTTTTCGACGGCTCCAAGCTCATGGTTGCGTACCTGCGCACCGGCAGCCGCTCCAAGCTGGGCGACTTCATCTACGCGCGCGACGTCCTGATGAAGGAAGGTTTGCTTGGCGGAACGCTCTCCACCGGATGGCCGCTGCTGGACGTGGGGAGCAGCAAGCCCAAGCTGCGCTATGCCGGACTGAAAAAGTGGGAAGGGCAGCAGGTCCACGAACTTGATTACGAGCCGCGCAAGAACACGGACGTGAAAATCCAGCTCTTCTTCGAGCCGGAGAGCTACCGGCACGTCGGCTCGCAATACACGGTCATCATCCCGGCCAGCACCAGCACGGCGGGCGTCGCCAGCGTAAGGGGAGCCGGCGCCAGCGGCGTGGGAACTCGCGACCGCCGATATGTGCTGAAGGAGACGTTCGGGAAATTCCAGAACACCGGCGGCGTGGTTCTGCCGGCGCAATGGTCCATCGACCTGGCCGCCGACGGCGAATTCAGCTTCGAGTATCGCTGGGACCTGAGTTTCGACAAGCTGGCCAACATGCCGGTCGATCCCAACAGCTTCGTCGGGCGTTGAACGCGATCAGCCTGTTGCGGCACGGTGCGCGTTCTCCGGGATTGCGTCGCTGGTCATCATCTGCTCGAAGGTGGCGAACACGTACGGGTCCCACCAGCCGCGGTTCACCTCATCCTGCATCGTCTCCAGCGCCTGCTCCAGGGAACAGGCACGTTTGTAGGGGCGGTCGGTGGTGAGGGCGTCATACACGTCAACCACCTGGAGGACGCGCGCCGTGATCGGAACTTGCTCGCCGCGCAGCCCATCGGGATAGCCCGAGCCATCGCGGCGCTCGTGGTGGCTGCGGATGATGGGCAGCACGTCGCGAAACGAATGCAGCGGCGAACAGATGCGTTCGCCGACCACGGTGTGCTGCTTCATCACGGCGAACTCTTCGGACGTCAGCCTGGCCGGCTTCAGGAGCACGGCGTCAGGCACGGCCACCTTGCCGATATCGTGCACGATGCCGGCACAGCGCAGGGTCTTGATCTGGTCGTCGCTGAGGCCGCACTCCTGCCCGAGTCGCGCGGCGTACGAGGCCAGCCGCTGGCAGTGCCCGACCGTGTACGGGTCCTTGCCCTCGATGCTCTCGGCCAGCGCGAAGAGCACGGCTTCGGCGTGCTCCAGTTCGTCGGTGAAGTGCTTCAGGCTGAGCAGCGAGCGCACGCGTGCCAGCAGTTCCACGCGCTGCACCGGTTTGTTCAGCAGGTCGTCCCCGCCGGCCTCGATGCCGCGTACGCGGTCTTCGAGGGCCGTAAGGCCGGTAATGAAAACCACTGGCTGCAGGCGCGTGTCGGGATCGGCTTTGATGGCGCGGCATACATCGAAGCCGCTCAGGCCGGGCATCTGCACGTCGAGCAGGACCAGGTCCGGACGCAGCACCCCGAACCGATGGAGGGCGGTATGGCCGTCGGTAACCTGCACAACGGTGTAGCCCGCTTCGCACAGTATTTCCGTAATCAGCTCGCGGTTCTGCGCGTCGTCGTCGGCAATCAGGATAGTTTCGCTCATGATCGGCCCGGGCCGGGTGAGGTTGCAGGCCCTCATCCGGCTTCTCTGCCGGACTACTCACAGTACGGCACATATCGGCCGACGAACGCAGGGAAGCAGCGCATGAGCGTTTGCGCAGGCCCGTTTTGGTTACATCGGATTCTTGGCGGGTGCCGGAATGGGAATCGAATGGCGTAAACTGAGCAGGAGCACGCCTGCGCAAGAAGGTGTTTGTGACACGATAGGTGAGGAACATTGCCGCCCTTGAAAACGCTGGTAGTGGAAGACGATCCCGTTGCGCTGGAGCTGATCAGCCAGACCCTCACGCTGCTGGGCGCCGAGGTCACCGCCAAGTCCGACAGCGTGGAAGCGCAGCGCCTGCTGAACACTATCGCGTTTGACGCTGTCTTTCTCGACCTGGAAATGCCCCAGTTGGGCGGGCTTGAGCTCACCCAGTCGATACGGCGCAACGGCATCAATCGCAAGTCGCCCATCGTGGTGGTCACCAGCCACAAGGACTCGCAGCACATGGACCAGGCGTTCAAGTCCGGTGCCACCTTTGTGCTCTACAAGCCCATTGATCGCGAAAAGCTGCGCAAGGTGTTGGCCATGCTCTCCAACCAGAGCAAGGTAACCCCGGCTGGCGGAGCATCGCGGTAGTGGGGCGCACATTCGGCGTCTGCATTCGTCCCGCGGCAGTTGATGGTCTCGATTCTCTTGAGGCAGGTGGTTCTGTTCTTTCCCGGCCAGCTATGGTTCACTAGCCTGGCTCAGGTACTCGCCTCATTACTGCGGCCCTTTTGAACCGTCTGCAAGTAACAGCCCTGACGCTGGCAGACACAGCCAGCCTTGGCGCAACCGAATTGGCACGAGACCCAATGCTCCCAGAAAGCATGGGACAAACATCGCGGCAAGCTTCCTCGGGACAGGGCCTGGCGGCACGTTGGCGTATGGCGCGGCGGGTCTATCCCGTCTATACCTCGATAGCGAAAGCATTCCGGCTCACCGATCCTCCCATCGCGTCGCTGGAAGAACTGAAAGAAGGCTCTGAACCGGAAGCCCTTCGTGTGGTCGAAGCATGGGTGGACGAACTCGACAAGCAGGTCAAGGCGCACCACCTCCGCCACATCCTGCAGAACGATGACGTGACCGCCGTCGAGCAGACCCTCGGTTACCTCAGCGAGCGCTATCTGAAGAAGGCGGCCCGCACCGACGCCGACCGCGACAAGTTGGACTTCCTCCTGGCGCAGTACGTGGCGGTCTGCGCCCCGCCCAGCTTCCATCGCCGCAAGCTGGAGCTTGACGACGTGGGCGAGATCCTCGAAGCCGTCATCGGGCCCTCGGCCGATGATGACCTCACGCTGCCGGCGCAGTTGGAAGAGCTGGTGGCCGCCACGCCCGGCATGACCAGCATGCGTGGCTTTGTGGACAGCAGGATCATCGAGCGCGGCCGCGCCCTCAAGGTCGCCGCCGGCGACCGGTATTTTGCCCCCGGCGCCCTGGTCGCCTTTACGCGCTTCAACTACGTGGTGCGGCGCACCTATCTGCGGCTCATGGATGTGGAGCTGCAGGCCGTCGCCGCCAACCTGAAAAAACTCACCGAGCTGGGCGTGGAGACGGTGGATTGCCGCGGCATCGGTCTGGATGTGCAGCCGGTGGCGAAGCTGCAGGAACTGGTCGCCGGCTGGAAGCGGCCGCGGCTCACCGACTATAGCAACGACCAGCCGTTCGTGCAGGCCATGGAGTTGCGCGGCATCACCGACGCGGCCGTGGCCGCCGCTGATCCGCAGCAACAGATTCGCGAGCTGCGGCAGCAGGTGGCCGAGCTCCTGGCGCAGTTCCAGCAGGTGTCGCGCGAGGTGGAAGCGCTGCGCCGCGAGCACCGCGAATCTGCGGCGGCGCCCGCAGTGAGCAAGCCTGCGCCGCCCATTCCAAGCGTCCCTGCGCCGGCGCCGGCTTCGCCATCCCCGGCAAACGCTCCGGCTGCGACTCCGGCGCCGCCACCGGCCGCCAGCTCTCCTGCCCCGGCTCCGCCAACAACCGCAGCCGCGCCGCCGGCGCCGTTGGACCCTGCGGCGGCGGAAGAACTGATCGTCGAGTTCACCGAGCGCATCACCAACGAGATTTCCTCGAAAGCATCCAAGAAGGCGGGTGGGCGCGCCAGGAGCATTACGATCGGCAACCAGGCGCTGCTGCTCACCGAAGCCGAAATTGCCGCCTTCGAGAATCCGGCGAGCGATGAAGTGGGACTGCGGCGCTGCGTGGCGGTGCGCGCCATCCTGATCGCCTCGGTGGAGTCGCGCGGCCGCGACGCCATGCCGATGCGCAACGCGGTGGCCCTGGGGCAGGCCGAGCTGGCTCGCGCCGAGAAAGCGGAAGCGGCCGCTTCCGGTGACGCAAAAGCCGCCATGGCCACTTCACGCGCCCGGCTGGCCGCCGTGGTTCGGCATGCCGCCACGCAGGCGCGCTCTTCCTAAAGTTTGCGAATCATTTTCCCAGGACCGGCGGGCCTCAGATGCGCAGCACGTCGCCTTCGGGGGTGGCCGCTGCCGCCATCTTGGCCACGCCCTGACCCGCGCTCTTGGCCGCCCGCGGTGGTTCCCCCGCGTCCAGTTCAAGGACCGGCCGGTCTGACGCTGCGCTCGACGCAGCGGTGTTCAGCGAGCCTCGATCACGCAGCGCCACCTGCAATGCCGAGTGCATGGCCTCCACTGCGGCACGCAGTTCCGCTACTTCTGCCCTGAGCTGCGCCACGGTGGCGGCGAGTTCGGCATTGGCGGCCGACGCGCGGGCCGGGGCTTGCGCGCTCCCGGCGCTCAACGCGCCCTCCACGACGGCGCGCAATTCCATCAGCCGCGCAAAGCTGCTGTCGCTGCTGCCACCGTATGCCCATGCGGTTTCCGTGCGAGTAGTGCGGCAGATTTCTTCAATGTAAGCCAGGCGTTCCGTTTGCAGACCCGCGCTGCGGCAATCCAGCGACTCAACCCCGCTCTCGCCCAGCTTGCGCAAGCCCGTCTCGATCGCGTCCAGATCGAGATCGCGAAGGCGCGTGCAATGGCGGCGCAGCAGCCATGTAAAGCGCGTGAAGGTGAGCAGGGCGCTCGGGCCAAAGTACTTCTCCCCGGCTCCCGCCTTGGCTTCGCGTCCTTTTTCGATGATGCCGGCGCGCAGCAGTTGGCGCAGGCTGGTGGCGCGCTGCATGTCGGCGATCATCGGCTCCAGGTGTTCGAGCCAGCTCGGCGGTTCCGTGGGACACTCGCCCAGCACCGGCTCCAGCACCTCGGCCATGTCTTCCAGCGTGATTTCCTTCTGCTGGAAGCTGGGCGGCGCGCACACCGCGAAGTACTGCGCCAGCAGGAAGTCCAACTTGTCGCGGTCGGCCTCGGTCTTCGACGGTTTGCTCAGGTAGCGATTGATCAGGCTGTGCAGGCGGTCTTCGGTGACGCGGCTGTCGGCGTTCTGCAGGATCTGGCGGAACTGGTGCACCTGGATGCGGTCGTCCATCTCCGACATCCACGCCCCGACGCGCTCGATGATTTCCGGCTCGGAGCCGTCGCGCAGCGCGCGCACGTCCTTGTACGGCGGCTCGCCCAGGCGGAACTGTGCCGCCAGCGCCATGTACAGCGGGTAAAGCCGGCGCGCCTCACGCCATCCCGCCACCAGACTGGTACCGCGAGCTGCCACCTGAAAATCCGCTTTCTCCGGGCCGCAGAACGGCCCAGACAGGCTTTCCCTGATCTCATCAAGTATGCACGCCGCCACCAGTTGCGCCAGCGCACAAAAGCGCTCGGTCTCACTTTAGTAACGGGCTGAAACGGGCGGTTTTCCCGAAATGGCACGGCGCATGCCAGCGCGCGATTCCTGGCCTGCAATATCCGGCTGCGAGGTGACGAAAGGGAAATGAACGAGCGGAGGCCAGGCCCCACCAGGGCGTCAAGTGGCGCCGGTTCGTGGGGTTACGCCAGCTTACGATGCGGCCGGGCGCGGGCATCCGAACTCTGGGCGCGACATCCAATCCCTAGAGGCGAGCCATGACTGATAAGCCGGAGCATGGCCGCGATTTGACCCCCACGCCGCCCACGGCCAGCGGGGGCGACGCGGAAGACCAGCTCACAAAGGCCCGCAATGCCGTCCGCGAGAAAGGCCTCGACAAGACGCTGGCCGACACGTTTCCCACCAGCGACCCGCCTTCCAGCATCCCCGATCCGGAGATCGACGACGAAGCCGCGTGAGGTCTGGACTGAGGACCGGGAACTGAAGACTGTTCTGGAGCGGGAGACGGGGATCGAACCCGCGACATCCAGCTTGGGAAGCTGGCGTTCTACCGCTGAACTACTCCCGCTCGCATCTAATGACGCGTAAAACCGCACGACAGGCTGATTTCCCGCTGCTGAAGCGGGTTTGCGTCGTTGTGCGCCGAACTGCCCGGCGATGTTCTCTCAACCCACTAAGCCCGCCGAACATGTCGGCCATGGTAACACAGCGCCACACCGGTAACCCGACGCTTCGCGGCACCCTCTATTAAAGAAGGCCGGCGAGCAGCTCGCCGGCCCGCGACACACCTGATTGCCCTCTAGAAGACCTGCTGGAATCCCAGGCTGACCACGTCGCGGAATCGCGGCGTACCTGGAGGCATCTTGGACAAATCGGTGAAGTCCTGGTCAAAGGCGTAGGCGCGCGTCGGCGGGCTGTACACCGTGCCGCAGCACTTGAAGACACCGGTGGCGTACGCCGAGTAGTACAAGCTGACCATCGAGCCGAGGTAGTTCGACGTTGAGCCGCCCCAGTTCTCCAGGTAACGGAGGAAGTTGTGCACACCGCCGTCGGTTCCGAAGTCGTTGGGCGCACCCGCCCACGTAGGCTTGGGGAAGAATCGGTTCTTTCCCATCGCGATCGCCATGCGGAAGTACGTTGTCGAGGCGCCGCGTCCGCTCACGTCGGCCGGACTGTTGAAGCTCTCCAGATCGGACCAGCCATTGGAGAGCAACGTGACGGTGTCGGCAATGACCGCCGAAGAGGCGTGCGGATCGCCGAAGCCGGCACCGGTGCTGGCGTTGTAGTCGCCAAGCACGTAGGCCGGGTTTTCAGTGGCCAGGGTAAAGCCCGGCATGGGCACGTTGCCGAGCGAACCGTTGACCAGGCGCACAGCATGGCGCGCGCCTGAGACCCAGTTCTTGCGCGCGGTCCCCATGCAATCCACCGCAACCACCGGGTTGCCGCTCTTGCCGGATCCGAACCCGAGGCCCAGGTCGTTCTTGCCGTAGGTTTCCAGCAAGCCGTTCCCGTTGATGTCCTCACCGGTATCGAGCGTCCCGTTGGGAGTACCGGCCGACGTGGCCGGATTGATGACGTCTTCGAAACCGTATTCCCCGTTCAAGCTGCCTGAGGCGCCGGCCAGCATGCCGCGGCGGTCAGAGAAGTACAGAACGTAGCCGTTCTGGGTAACGTTCTCCGTCTGCGTGCCGGTGGTGCCGATGGCGCCGCTCAGCCAGCGGTTCAGGTTGCGAACATCAATTTCCACGACATTGATGACGCCGCCCACGTTGCAGCTGGTGGTAGTGCGCTGGTTCTCGCGCAGCTCGCCCTCGCGCGCATCGTACATGTTGATGGGATACCAATTGTTGCGCGTGGCCGCACCCGTAATCACGCTGCCCGTGCCGCTGTCGGTAACCAGTTCGGCCGGGACCGCGGGAACGCCCTTCTTGGCCGCCACCGCCGCATCCGCTACGCCGTTGGCGTTGCGGTCAGACTGCTCCTGGAAGATCAGAATAGCGTTGGGGTGGACCGCGTTCGGCGCTCCCGACGTGGGCGGCGTGAAGCCGCGGGCGAACCCGAGCTCAAGCCACTCCCTGGTGACGGGTACAAAACTGCCGTCAGACTTGTGGATCTCCACACGCAGGTATCCGTCCAGCAGGTTCCATGTGCTGCCGCTGATGAGCGGCGCACCGGAGGGCTGAAGGGTAGGTTCCGGAGTGGGCAGTATCCAGCCGGTCTCGGTGGCGACCGAAGCGGTCGTGCCTTCGGCAAAATAGGTGTGGTTCGCCGAGCCGCCCACCGGAACACCGGTGGAGTAATCCGGGCCGCTGCCAAAGTGGCCGTTGGCCAGGCGGATGTTCTGCGGATCCGACGCGCCTCCGGGCAGCTGGGCCGGGTCATCGGCCAGCAGCACGCGGATTTGCGCTTGGTTGTACAGGCGCGATTCGCCGATCGCCGACGTCAACGATTCGCCCGCAGCAGGCTGCCGCACGATCTCGATCGGGCTGACGCCGGTTTGCACAAACGCCAGGTTCAGCGGCTTGGCGCCGGTGCTGCCGCTCAGAATCATCGAGTTGTAGGTGCTGGTGGAGATGGACTGCCAGCCCGAGTTCGCCGTTCCCGTGCCACCGTAGGCCGGGGTCGGGCCGTTGGTGGAGCTGCCCTCATTAGGCGAGAGTTGCAGGTTGCGGCAGGCCGGCTTGGAGCCATCGCATCCGCTGGGCGCGGTCGGGATCAGGACGGTGCCGGTGCGGCCCTGGGCGGCCGTGCTGGCGCCGTTGGCGAGCTGGTCACGCACTACGTCGCCGGCGGCGCGAATCATCGTATGAAAAGTGATCGAGTTGTCCGATGCCAGATACAGGTTGCCGTTCGTCTGCACGCGGCCGTTGAAGTCGAAGGCCGGGCCGGGGAAGAAGTCGAGGTCGGTCTGCGAATACACGCCGAACTGGAACACAGGGATTTCGGCGATTTCCACCTGGCGGATCATGCGCACTTCTTCGCCGCCGGGACGTTGAGCCGTTACCTGAAGCGTCAGCGGAACAATGAGGGCCAGCAGTCCGGCGTTGGGACCCGAGGAAATGGTCTGCACATGCGAAGGCGGATTGCCGCAGCCCGCAGGCGGATTTGGAATGGTAATGGCGTATTCGGGGTAGGTGACGTTCACGTCCGATGTGTTGGGCGTGGCCGTCGCGACACCCTGGATGGCGCACCAGTTGGGGGCCGCCTGCGCCTCATACAGCGAATCCAGGTCGGCCATCATCTTTTCCATGCCCGCTTCAGCGCCGTAGAAGGCCATGTTGTTGCCTGAGTCCGTCTTCTGCAGCCGCTGCTCGGAGTTCACCTTGTAGAGCACAGCCACTGCCAGAGCGGACATCAGGATGAGCAGGAGAAGCGCCGAGAGAAGAACAATTCCCTGCTGCGGATTCCCGCGGACCCGGGTTCCCATTCCTAACCGTTTCATGATGAGACCCTCAGTTGTAACGATCGTGATAAGCCAGGTTCCGCGGACCCACCGACGTGGAATACGCGATCCGGTCGAAGAGCCCCTTGTTGTTGGGACGCAACGCACGGGCCGTGATCGTCATGTTGATCTTGCGGATCTGGTTGGGTTTTGGAGTTGCGGGGGAGCCGGTAGCAGCATCGGGGAGATTCGCGGTAAGAGTGCTGGTCGTGTCGTCAAACACGTCGTAGGTAAACTGCAAATCGTCAATGTGTTCGGCCACCGGCACTGGCTTGTGCGCTCCTACCTGGCGCATCAGGCGCACGTCGGGACCGTTCGTGGTGCTGACGCTCTGCAGGAAGTAAGTAATCATGGTAATGCGCGACACCGTCACCGCCGGATAGTGCGGGCCGGATCCCGGAATCGGGTTGTAACGCAGCGACTTGATGTTTCCCACCGGCGCGCCCGACTGATTGATGTTCAAAGGATCGAGGTTGGCGAAGCTGATCACGCGCGTAGAGCCGTTGACTCCCGTCACCACACCCAGGGCGGAGCCCAGCGAGTTGGTGAGCAGCAAGACGTCGCCCACGGTGATGCCAACGGCCACGTCATTCACTGCCGGCGTGGTGGAGGCCGGCATGGTGAGCTGGTCCCCCGCGTCGGTCAGGGCGGTCGTGGTATAGGCCGTCCAGTTCAGCGTTGGGTCTTTGAACGCCAGAACAATCGCGTCCGTCGTTTCCAGCGTAGTTGGTCCGGCATCGTGGCCGGGCGTCACCTTGTAAAAGACTCCCTGAGTGAACTTGTTGTTGGTCGTCAGGTAGCAGGTGGTGCTGTCGCATCCGAACACCGGGTTCGTTCCGCCGCTGGCCTGGCTGGGCAGGGGAATTCCGCCGGTCGGCATGCCGGTGCCGGCCTGCTGGAGGTCGCGGACAATCTGATTGGCGGCGCTTCGCAGCTCCGACTGCATTTCACCGCGCTGCATCACCAGCGTGCTGCTCTGCATGCTGAAGCTGACCACTCGAAAGGCCGCCGCCAGCACGATCATCGATATCGCGATCGACACTAGAAGCTCAAGCAGCGTGAGACCGCGCTGCCGCCCGATTGTGGTCGAAGGTTTGCTCATGGGAACCTCGAGATGTATCCGCTGACCGAGTAATTGCGCGTGCCCCGGCCAGGCGAGAAGACCTGGACTGTGACCACCAGCTTGCGCATGTTCGGATTCACGCTACCATCGGCCAGATACACGGGTGAGATCGCGATCTGCCGCCGGTAGTTTGAAAGCGGAAGCACCACGTCGTCGGCCGTTCCCATCAAACCGTCGTTTCCTGGGGTGATGATGCGGTCCAGGGTGCTGGTGTCGGACACCGTCCCCGCCACGCCATTGGCGCCGGGCAGGTAGAGGGGTTGGAAGCCGTCCTTGAAGATGCCGCCGTTGCTGACGTTCTGAATCGAGGCGTACGAAATCGAAGTGTCATTACGCGCGCTGTAGACCGACTCGAGGGCCTCGCGCGCCTTCTGCTTTGCAATCTGGTCTTCCTGCGCGACCTGCATGGTGGCCACCGCCTGCGCGAACAGCGCCAGCAGCGCCAGCAGGCCGACGGTCAGAATGACCATCGCCATCATGACTTCAACCAGCGTAAACCCGAGCGATTTCCGGCGTTTTTTCACTGTCGCCACTCCGGACTATTACCGTTCATCACCAGGAACCAGCCCTTCACGCGGCCGGTGGCGCCAAAGAGCGAAACGGCCCGGCTGGAAAGCAGGTCCCCCGGCCGGGCCATGTACACCACGCCGTTATTCAGGCGATTGGCCGAATCCAGCGCGCGGCCGTCAGGCTGGAAGAACACCTGCGTTCCGGCGCCGCCGTAGTCAATCGAGAAGTCAATGGCCCGGTTGCCGACGCCCATGCTATCGGGCGTCGCCGCCGTCGGAATTCCGCTGACCACGGTGAATTGTGTTTCCGCGGGAATGTCGATGGATCCCTGCGCAACCGCCGTGTAGGCGCCGCCGGCGTCGAGCTCCATGCGATCCAGCTGAATGGTCCGCGGGCT
The DNA here is from genome assembly GCA_035651995.1 of Terriglobales bacterium. Lineage (NCBI taxonomy): Bacteria > Pseudomonadati > Acidobacteriota > Terriglobia > Terriglobales > Terriglobales bacterium. The sequence continues at coordinate 12,890 of DASRER010000042.1, forward strand.
GACGAAGCTCAGGCGGTAGATGCGCCGCTCGTCAATGGCGCGCTCATGCGCCACGCGCATCTGTCCGAGCACGATCTGGAGGGCTGTGTCCGCCTTTGCCCGCTGGAGCGTGCCCGAAACCTGAACCAGAGCGATGCCCGTGACCACCATAATGATGGCAATCACGAACAACAGCTCGACCATCGAAAAGCCGGCGGCTTTCCGAACCCGGGAGCGCGAGTGAACGAGCTTATTCATGCCTTGCGGTCATACTTTCCGGGGAAAGCCAGAAAGTAACCCAAGTTTCCACCGGTTGCAACCCAGAGAAGCCTTGCCCAAGGTAACGAAAGTTGGTCACGGCACTAGAACCCTTGGGGCTATGGCCGGAACTGAAGTGAGCGGAAGTCCTGTGGTACCAATGGGATAAGGCGAAGGCCGCTGAGGTAAATGACCATGCCGCTGGCCGGATCGCCCAGGTCGCGGACAATGACCACGCCGTCGCCATCGGGCGCAAACGGCGGCACCGCGCCGCTCCACACCGCGCGCTGGAATTCGCTGGCTGGAAGCTTGGTCAGCATGGCGACGTGAGGGATTTCGGCGTCGAACCGAAGCTGGTTGTCGCGAACCACCACCACCCGATACTTGTCACCCGAGCGTGCAATCAGCACGAACGCGCGTGTGCTGGTGCCTTCAGGGCCGGCCAGGGATACCTCCGCGGTGGCCGACTGGCCGAACTGGCGCAGCCACGACACAGTTTCGGGAGTAAAGTCGGCCGGTTGCAGCAGGCGCCAGTCTTCAATATGAGGGATGAGCGCGGCCACGTCGCCCGGCAGCCCGCTCCATAGGACCTTTTGGCTGCCGGCTTCCACGGCCTCTGCCCTCGGCTGCCGCCCCACGAACACGATGGCGGCCGCAAGTGCCATCCACACGATCGCTTCGGCGGACCATCTCCAGAACGCTGAACTCCCCTTGGCCGTCGGCAGTGCATCCAGCGCTGACATGCCCTCCACGCTTCGCACCAGGACGGTCAGGCTTCGCAGGCGCCCGATGACGTGAGCCGCGAGATTGCCGGTTGGTATGGCCTCCTCGCTGAAGTCGCAACTCCCATTCGCAAGGCTCAGGTAGGATGCACGCGTAGCCAGCTTGCGAATCTCGGCGACCACGTTGGAGCCCAGAATCAATCTGGCCTCTGCACGGTCGCTGGTGAAGATCGGGGACACAACCTCAGGCAGAGCCTCGGGAACCAGCTTGTCCGCCTCGGGCAGGGCCTCGCGCTTGAGGCCGCAGTAGAGCTGGAAGCGGCTGGCGAGGGGGATCCGAATGTAGAGCCCGGGTTCGGAGAGAGAATTTGAGACGCGGACCGACAATCGGCGCCCCTGCCAGGCCCCGCGAATCAACAGGCCGTCGCCATCGCGCACTACGCGGCCGCGAAACGTGGAGGCAAGTTCCTTAACGCTTGGCACTTCGGCACGATATCCACGAAAACGCAAAGCCGAACGCAGCCATATCGAAAGCGTCGCAATCACCAACAGTGCGACCAGGGCGATGATGGCGTAGGGATGCAGCTCCATTGGTCCGATTTCCTCAGGCCCGCAAATTCCGGCAGCGGCTCAGCCGCACCGCATGCCGCGGCGGCAAGATAGCACACTCCCGCCACCCCAGGCAGGCAAATAGAGGTTTCAACCCCCGGGCACAGAGCGGATCAATGTGATTCTTTTTGGCCCGCGGGCGCCGCTCCGGCGCTGGGCGCGGCGCAAGGATCTTCACCGGGTTTGGAAGCATCCGCGATCTTGCCTTTCAGCTCGGCGATTCGCTCCTGCGTTATGCGCTCTGAGTTGGTGAGCATGAAGCGCGCGTCGCGGTCGGTCTCCATCTGGAGCTGGGCGCGTAGTTCCTGGAGCTTCTTGCTGGCGGCGGCTTCGTCATCCTGCAGCTTGTGCAGGGCATCGGCGGCGGCGCAGGGAGGTGGCGCCGTCTCACCGCTTACCTCCGTCGAAGCGGAAGCGGTCGCGTCGCCGGTCGCCGGTTTGGCGGCATCGGAGGCGGCGCTGTCCCGATTGTCGCCGGCGGCATCGGCCCGTGGCGCCAAATCTTCGTTGGTGATGACGCGCGAGGCTCGCTTTCCCCCGCGGCTGGAGCGCACCACCTCCGGCAACGGGCGATCTTTTTGCGTTCCCGCGTCGGGCGAGGGGGCGGACTGTGCGCCAATCAATAACGACGTGGAGGCCAACAGCGCGACCAAAGCAATGCTCTTGCGGCTCATAGTCCGTGTCTCACTGAGGAACGCTGAATTGTAGCGCAGTTCCAGGGCATACCACCACTAGCGCTGTTGCTCAAAGTTATGCCGTGAAAAGCTGCAGCAGGGCAACTATCTTTCACAACAATCGCTGCGCGCCAGCCTTCGCCCGGTCCCGGCGCGCTCTGCCGGCGCGTCAGTAGCGAAACCGGTAGCGCAGCCGCACGTACACCTGGCGCGGTTCGTGGAAGTGCGATCCGCCGAACGTGTTGCTGGAGTCAATCTGGAAGCGCTGATTGGTGACGTTGGTGGCGGTCACCGCCACGGACCACTCTTCGCCCACGGATTTGCCCACGCTGAGGTCGAGCGTGTAGTGGCCCGGCAGATGGCCCGGACCATCACCCTCCAGGAAGCCGGATCCGTAGCTCACGTTGGCCGACGCCCAGCTTCGCCACGGCAGGTCGGAGGTCAGCGCGCTGGTCAGCGTGTGTCGTTGGTCGTGGTCGAGGAAAAACAATCCCCTGTCTGGCGGAGAAAAGTCGGTAAGGCCGCCGGTCACGCCGCCGCTGCCCTCAACCGCCTGGCGCGAGTAGGCCAGCCGCGCCCTCATCCTGCCGAGCAGGCGCGGCGAGCGCGCCGCCACCTCCACGCCGCGCACACGCACGTGATCAATGGTCAGCGGAAAAAAAATGGCGGAATTCTCCAGCACGTCATGATCGAAGAAATTGCGCGCGCCGGCGCGGAAGTAGTCCACGTCGGCGGCCCATCCGCGCAGCGGCACGGTTACGCCGAAATTGTGCTGCTCGTCGCGCTCGCCCTTCAGCGGCAGAAACCCGAACCCTTGCTGGGCGGCGAGCGAGAGCAGCGGGCCGGAAACCGTGTCCAGTGGCGGGGGCTGATAGAAGCGGCTGTAGGCGGCGCGCAGCACCCATCCGATGCGCGGCAGCGTGATGGCCGCTCCCAGGCGCGGGTCGGCGGAATTCTCGTTGACGCCGCCGGCAAAGTGCGACAGGCGCACGCCCGCGTTCAGCGTGAGCCACGGCCGCGCACGGTACTGGTCGTCGAGAAACACCGCCTCCAGCGCGCCGTTCGGGCGGATGCGCTGGCTGAGCGCGCCGCCGCTGCCATCGTTGGCCAGCACCGAAAAGCGGTGCTCGTCGTGCTGCGCGAAGGCGTAAATGCCGGCGCGAAAGCTGTGCTGTCGCCGCGTGCCCGAAAGCGCAGCCTGCCCGCCGGCGTAGGTTGAGGCGCGATTGTCATTGGCGATAGGGACATCGGCCGGGCTGCCTTCAAACGCGGCACGATTGAAGTGGACGAAGGGCGAGAGGGTGAACAACGTGCGCGCGTCCAGCGTGCGCGCCCAGGTAAACACCGCGAAGCCGTCCTGCTCGCGCTGCCGGTCGCGAACGCCCGCAGCCTGCCCGGCTGGGCCATTCGGTATCTGGTAGTAGTCGCCGCGAAACCCGGCCGCCAGTCGCAGCTGGTCGCGTGCGCTCAGGTTGGACTGCGCCGAGGCGAACACCGAGCCGCCGGCTGCCTGGTCGTGCAGCTGCTCGTCTGTCGGCGTCTCCAGGCCGTAGTCGCTACGGTTGCCGGCCAGGCTCAGGTAGTAAGCCGAGCGCTCGGAGTGGTCCCCGAACGAGAGTTGATCATCGGTCAGGTGAAACGAGCCGTAACTCATGGTCAGCTCCGCCAGGCGATTGCGCTCAAACCCGGAGCGCGGCACGATGTTGAACACGCCGTAGGTGCGGTCGCCGAATTCCGCGCTATACGCGCCGCGCTGCTGCTCCATGTATTCCACGTCTTTGGGATCGAACTGCGGGCCCACGTTGCTGCCGATGTTGGTGTTGGGCAGCGCCACGCCGTCCAGCGCCCAGGTGACCTGATGGCCGCCGCGGACGTGCAGCTGGTCATGCACAACGACCGCGCCCGGTGTGAAGTCGGTGATGAAGCTCAGGCTGTTGGCGCGTTCGGCGCCAGGCGTGCGCGCGATTTCCGTGCGGTCCGCGCTCTGCTGCGGCGTGGACGACGTGGGATTCACGGCCGTCGTTTCCGCCGTGACCGTGATGTTGTGCTCCACCGTGGCAGGGCGAAGCTGAAAGTGCGACTCCTGGAGACGTCCGGAAATCGCGGTGACAGGCTGCGACTCGGCGGCGAAACTCTTGGCCGCCACGCTGACCTGGTAATCGCCCGCCGGAACGGTGCTGAATTCGGCGATGCCCTCGTCGTTGGTCGCCTCGGTCTGCGTCCAGGAAGACGCCGCCGCCTTCACCCTGACCGCGGCGCCTTGCACCGGGCGGTGCTGGGGGTCGTGCACGATTACGCGCACCGTCCCAAACACTGTCGCGTCGCACGGCGCGGCGCCCAACAACAGCAAAAACACGGCGCTGACTTTAAGTAGGATCCGCTGCATTCAATGTCTCCCAGGTGGTCCATGAACCAGGTTCCGGCGACGAAAAAGCGGGCCGCGCCGGCGCAAGCTGCGCCACGCAAAACACCCGGCCGGAGATTTGTCTGGAGTACGGCGCCGGCACGTGAAACGGTTTTCAGCGCGGCGTCAGCAACGCGTCAGGCGAGCGAAGGAGGGCCGCGGAGATGCGGGGTCGCGCGAAGCGCCTGCGCCGGAGCCGCGTGCGCGTGTGCGGCAATGGCCTCTGCCGGCGGCTCAGGCGTCGCAATCGCCGGCGCCGCGGGCGCAACCTGCGACGAAGCCGACGGCGTACTCACGCAACAGTTGTGCGAGCAGCCCCTGTCTTGTGCCTTGAGCTGCGGTCCGTGGTGCGCGTGATGACGCGCGTGCATCGCGCACGCCGTCTTGCAGCAAGCGGGTTTGTCGGCGGCGCCGCTGGCGGCCAGCGGCGTGAGCGGCAGCAGCAATCCGCCAATCACGAATGCAATCGCGATCAGTCGGCGTGCCGCCGTCGAAATGGGGCCTTGGTCGTTCACGGTCAATACCGGGGCCTCACAGCAGGAAGACATTCTACATTGTTGGAACTGGGCCGTCCCGGTTCTGTTCCTTCCAAGCAGTCACGACTGGCGTTTTTCGGTGGCTTGGCAGGATCGTGGTCAATCAGCGGCTTGTCGCCGTACGCATTGGGATCGTCCACCGTGCTCTCGCCCGCCAGCGCGCTGGCCTGGATCACGGTGAATCCCTTGGCGGCGCGGTTTCGCCAGGTAAAGGTCGGCCTGCTCACGCGTCAGCCGCGCGAAGATTTCCCAGGCTGTGTTGCCTAAATAAATAGAAGAAGGGACGCCGGCGCTGTACTGCAGCCAGCGGCCGTCGGTGCTGACCTTGAGCCGCGGCGCCGGTGATGTGCCTTGGGCAATGGCCGCAACCGCGACGAGAACAACCGCCGCGGCGACGCGCAGCGCAATTTTCATGGGCGGCAGTCTAGACGTGGAGACGGAGGGTTTCTCTGTGCCTCTGTGGTGGCTGTTGCTACCAGATCCCCTTATCGCTTCCCGTAATCCGGCAAGCGATCGCCGCGGCCGACGCCAGCGGCGGCAGCAGCGTCAGCCGGAACATCGCCGGCACGTCGCCGCGCAGCGCCGTCGTGGTCACCTGGCGGGTGTAGAGTCCGGCGCCCTCGGGCATCACCGGCACGCGCAGGAAGCGGGCGCGCACGAAAATCTTGTCTCCGCCGAACGCCGCCGCCGCGCGCACCTCGGCCGGCATGGCCACCGGCGCGCCGCGATAACGCCCCGCGTAATCCGACACCACCGTGAGATACGTCGCCACGCCCGGCCAGACGCCGCCCACATCGGCTGCGCGCTTCAGTTCGGCGTAATCCAACGCGCCCGACTCCATGAGCGCCGCCGTGTTCACCATGTCGCACACGCGGAAGTAGAAGTGGCGATACATGCGCTGCAGCGTCGCGACGATCACCGCCTCTTCCGGCGCCGGGACCTGGAAGGTGTATCCGTTGACGGCCCGCGGGCGCCGCCGCGTGACGAATCGCTTCGCCATCGCGATGTGCTCGCCCGTCTGCCCGAGCCGCTGAACGTGCACTTCCACCAGCTCAGCAAGTCCGGGAATCGCGAAGTTCCACTTCTGCGCCAGCCTGTCGCCCCAGCTGCGCGGTTCGACACGCGCGTGTAAACGGCTGGTCATTACCTTGACCACGGCGCGCTCGTCGGCCGTGCTGTACAGGTCCAGGTCGTTGCCCAGGTCGGGCCAGTGCTCCAGCGTCTTGATCACCGTAACGGGACACCCTGCCGTCTCCAGCTCCCGCGTGATCTCAGCGAGAAACTTCAGCGCGTTGGCAATGCGCCCGCGTTCGCGCACCGTTGCCTTTGCCGCCCACGCGCCCAGGTCAGCGTCGCCACGGTCGGCGGCGTACCGCAGCACGGGCGCCAGGGATCGCAGCACCACGTGATTGGAGTCCGCCAGGCTGAGCAGCGCGTCGCGCTCGGCAGGATCGAGCGAAGCCACGTGCTCCAGCGCTGCGCCGGACCTGGCGGGACCCAGCGTCAGCGCGCACAGCGCGTCCACGTTGGCGTTTTCCAGATTGACTCGCGAAGGCATTGCAGGGGCGGCACACATCATAGGCGCCATCTGGAACCGAATGTCGAACGTGCAACAGAAGCTTTGGATGACGCTCGCAGCAGGGAAGTTGGCAGCCTCCCCTTGGTGTCCTTTTCGTCCCTATTGTGTTCTTTGTGTTTGGCTTTTGACTTGGCCGGAACCGGCGCCACGCCCCAGCCGCTATAATCGCCGGTTCACTCGCCATGGCTTACAACGACCTGCGGGATTGGATCGCTGCCCTCGAGCGCGCCGGCGAACTCAAGCGCGTCAAGGCCGAGTGCGATCCCATCCTCGAGATCACCGAGATCACCGACCGCGTCTCCAAGCGCACGCCGCCCGGCCCCGCGCTGCTCTTTGAAAACGTTAAGGGATACGCGGGCATGCCTCTCCTTATTAATCAGTTTGGCTCCGCGCGGCGCATGTGCCTGGCGCTTGGCGTGGACTCACTCGACCAGGTCGCCGAGCGTATCCGCGGCTTCCTGGAAGTGAAGAGCCCGCAGGGCCTGCTCGACAAAGTAAAGATGCTGCCCATGCTGGCCGATATGGGCGCCATCTTCCCCAAGACGGTGAGCAGCGGGCCGTGCAAGGAAGTCATCAAGCGCGACAAGTTCTCTGTATTCGATTTCCCAGTTTTGCAATGCTGGCCGCGGGACGCCGGCCGCTTCATCACCCTGCCGTGCGTGATTACGCGCGACCCGAAGTCCGGCAAGCGCAACGTCGGCATGTACCGCATGCAGCTCTACGACGACCGCACTGTGGGCATGCACTGGCAGCGGCAGAAGGTCGGGGCGGAGCACTATCGCGAAGCCATGCGCCGGGCGGCCGCCGGCGAGACCGGCCCCGACGCGCCTCGTGCCGTCGACATCATGGCGCGCAGCGGCGGCGGAAGCGTGGTTCCGCCGGGCGAAGTGCCGCACGGCAAGCTCGAAGTCGCGGTCGCCATCGGCGCCGAGCCCGCGCTTACGTTCTCCGCAATCGTGCCCGCGCCGCCCGAGGTCGAAGAATTCGTCATCGCCGGCTTTTTGCGCAACAAGCCCATCGAGCTGGTGAAGTGCGAGACGGTGGACCTGGAAGTGCCGGCATCGGCGGAAATCGTCCTCGAGGGCCACGTTCACCTCGACGAACTCCGCGCCGAGGGCCCCTTCGGCGACCACACAGGCTTCTACTCGCTCGAAGACCTCTACCCGGTGATGCGCATCACCTGCATCACGCACCGCCGCAATCCGGTTTATGCGACGACCATCGTGGGCAAGCCGCCAATGGAAGACGCATGGATGGGCAAGGCCGTGGAGCGCATCTTCCTGCCGCTGATGCGCCTCACCATTCCCGAGCTGGTGGACGTGAACCTGCCCGTGGAAGGCATTTTCCACAATTTGATGATCGTGAGCATCCGCAAGTCCTATCCGGGACAGGCGCGCAAAGTCATGAACGCCATCTGGTCGCTCGGCCAGGCAATGTTCACCAAGGTCATCGTGGTCGTGGACGAAGACGTGAATGTGCAGGACATTCGCGAGGTTGCGCTCAAGGCGCTGAACCACATTGATCCCGAGCGCGACATCCAGTTCACCCTCGGCCCCATCGATTCACTTGACCACGCCTCGCGCCTGCCCAACTTCGGCTCCAAGATGGGCATCGATGCCACCCGCAAATGGTCCACCGAAGGCTTCACCCGCCCCTGGCCCGGCGAGATCACCATGTCGCCGGAGATCAAGGCGATCGTGGACAAGAGGTGGAAAGAGCTGGGGATTGAATAGACTAGTATGATAGACTAGTCGGTATGAGGAAGACGGCTGGGCCCGCCCGCAGGACGGTAGGCGCGTTTGAGGCGAAGACCCACTTCAATTCGTTGCTGGCAGAAGTCGCCGGAGGAAGCGAAATCGAGATTACCCGACGCGGCGTACCCGTCGCGCGTATGGTGCCCGTTCCAGCCCGGCCAACCATGAGTGTTCAGCAGGTCGTCAAGGAGTTCAAGCGGTTGCGCAAAGGGCGTACCTTGGGCGGGCTCTCGATTCGCGAACTGATCAATGAAGGACGCCGGTTTTGACCGACTTCGCGCTCGACGCCTCCGTTGTCATGGCCTGGTGTTTCCAGGATGAAGCCGGACCGTATGCCGACGCTCTGCTGGAGCGGCTCCCCGCTTCCGCCGGTTCAACCGCCGTCGTGCCGGCGATATGGCCGTTCGAGGTCGCCAATGCACTGATGATCGCCATGCGGCGGGGCCGAATTTCGCGCAGCGAAATTGATGCATTCGTCGGCCTTCTGGCGACCCTGCAGATCGAAGTCGAACCGCCCGCTCCTTCCCGGATCTTCAGCGCCGTATTGTCCCTGGCCTCCGAGTGCGAGCTGTCCGTGTACGACGCCAGCTATGTCGAGACCGCGTTGCGCCGCGGGATTGCGCTGGCGACACTGGATCGAAAGCTGCTCGCTGCGGCCAAGAAGCTCGATATCGCGCGAGCCTGATCAGGGCCCGGCGCATGCAATCCTGGTCCTGGAAGCGCCTTTGCGCCTCAACCGGTTTCGCTCACACCCACAGTCGTCAAAAAAAAAAGCGAATCGTGCTCGGCAGCCATTGAATCTGTCTCGGCAAACGGGAGCCGCCCATGAATCGCACCTTCACCGAAGCCGGCCGCGAGCTGAACCAGGTCCTTGACGCCGTTACCGTGGACCTCACCCGGTTCTCCGAATCGCAAGCCGCACAGCCCTGGGCCCCGGGTAAGTGGACCCGCAAGCAGGTCATCGGACATTTGATCGACTCGGCCAGCAACAACCATCAGCGCTTCGTCCGCGGCGTGCAGAGCAAGGGAACCGCGCTGCCCAGCTACGACCAGGAGTTCTGTATCCGCTTTCAGGCGCCGAACGACGTCCCCTGGCCCGTCCTGCTCGGACTGTGGACCAACTACAACCGCTACCTGGCGCACGTGATCGGCGCGATTCCGCAGGACGCAGCCGCCTACCCGATGAACATCGGCGACAACCCGCGCACATCATTGCTCTGGATCGCAGTCGATTACGTGGAGCACCTCAAGCACCACTTGAACCAGGTGCTGGGCCAGCGCTTCACCACCGCCTACCCGAACACACCGGAGATTTGATTGTAGAGACGCAGCTTGCTGCGGCCCTTCGCCGCCGGAGCCATCATGGAAATCAGCCGCATAGAAACGTTCCTCTCGTACTTCGACAACATCCACGCCCGCACCATGCGTGTGGCGCGCTGCTCGCCGCCCGACAAGCTCAACTGGTCGTACGCGCCACAGAAGTGGACGCTGGGTGACCTGCTGCGTCACATCGCCGCCGTCAAGCGCTACGTCTTCGCCGAGAACGTGCAGGGCAGGCCCTCCGCGTACCACGGCTGCGGGCCTGAGCTGGCCGACGGCTACAACGCCGTGCTTGCCTTCATGGAGCGCATGCACGCCGAGTCGGTGGAGACCTTCCGTCGGCTCACGCCCGAGCTGCTCGCAACCAAGACCAGCACTGCCGACGGCACGCCCATTGCCACCTGGAAGTGGCTGCGCGCGGCCGTGGAGCACGAGTGTCATCACCGCGGGCAGGTCTACATGTATCTGGGGATGCTCGGCGTCCAGACGCCGCCGATCTTCGGACTGACGTCGGAAGAGATGCGCTCACTGAGCGTGCCGCCTCGGTGAAGCGTGTGAAACGACGCTCGGCGTAACGAGCAAACAAGAGGCCCTCCACCCGGAGGGCCTTGGCATTAAGGTCGGCAACGGAACTACTTCCCGCCAGGCTTGGATCCGCCCATTCCGCCCGCCCCGCCATCCTGCGAGTCAATCGTGATCAGGAAGGCGTTGCGGTCGGAATAGTTGAACTGGTGGCCCTGCACGTCGGCGCGATGCTCGATCGAGCGATACATCTCAAAGCCGTCGTTGCTCTTGGCGCCAAAGTAATTCACGTTCTTCAGCACCACGCCCTTGCCGTCGGCCCCGGGTTCGCGCTTCAGCTTCATGTACGCGTCCTTGCCGCCGGCCAGCTTGGCTTCCACTATGTCGCCCGTCTTGCTCATCTCGATGGGCGCTTCCTGCACTTTCAGTTCGCCCCATTCCAGGCCATACGTTTTCAGGATCATGGGCGCCAGCGCATCGCGTTGTTCTTTGGTCGTGGACGGATCGAACGAGACCACGACCCACGAACCCTTTTTGTTGGTGCCCCACTCATCGCCCAGGTCGCCGGTGAGCCAGTACTTGGCGCCGGCCAGGTTGGTGTTGCCGCTATGTCCTTCGCGGACCTTCACGGCCATGTTGAATTCGCAGTGGGGATGCTCCGCATGTTTGTTGAAGTAACAGGGACAGAACAGGTGGCAACTGCATGCTTCGATGTAGTCGGCCTTCATGCGCCAGGCGGGGTTCGCCGGGCTCGACGCCATCAGCGCAACCACCGCCACCAGCAGCAAAGCGATTTGCGGTAGTCTCTTCACGGTCTCCTCCGGAGTTTTGTCGCGACAATGAAGTCAGGGGTTCGGGCCATGAACAAGCCCAAGCAGGAGTTTACGCGCCCAGAATTATACGCCCCGGGCACTTGCGGCGGGGGCTTGCGCCGCCTCGCTCATGGCGCAGCCCGCAGCGGGGCTGTGCGATCAGTCCAATGGGCATGCTTTATACTGGCTGGTCATGAGTTTCCTTCGCGGACTCGCCGGGATCGCCAAGGGCATGAGCGTGACCCTGCGCGAGATGTTTGCGCCCACCGTGGTGGAAAACTATCCCGACGGGCCGGGCCCGCTCAAGGGCGCCCAGTTCCAGCCGCGTTTTCGCGGGCTGCACGTGTTGCAGCGCGACGAGAACGGTCTGGAAAAGTGCGTTGCGTGCTTCCTCTGCGCTGCCGCGTGTCCCTCCAACTGCATTTACATCGAGGCGGCCGAGAACACGGCCACGCACCGCATCTCGGGCGCCGAACGCTACGCCCGCGTCTACAACATCGACTACAACCGCTGCATCTTCTGCGGATACTGCGTCGAGGCCTGCCCCACCGACGCCATCACCCACGGACACGGCTTCGAGCTTGCCACCTTCAACGCCAGCAACCTGGTATACCGCAAAGAGCAGCTCCTCGCGCCCATTCCGCCCGCCCCGCCAGCCGCGCTCGACGTCCACCATGGGCCGCTGCCGCCCGCCGAAGTCGGCCACGCAACGCGCTAAGAAGTCCTTCGTGGGACCTTTGTGCCTTCTGTGTGAAACGCTGTTGCCGGTTCAGCACGGGCCTACAGCAGCTTCCGCAACTCCCGCCGCAGAATCTTTCCCGACGGCGTCCGCGGAATCGAGGCCACGAACGTGATCTGGTGCGGCTGTTTGTAGCGCGCCAGCCGCTGGCCGACGTGGTCCCTCAGCTCCGCCCGCGTCTTGTCCGATCCCGTGCCGTCCTCGCGCAGCACCACGAATGCGCAGGGCAACTCGCCCGCCTCGTCATCGGGACGCCCCACAATCCCGCAATCGCGCACCGCCGGATGCTCCATCAGCACCGACTCCACCTCCACCGGCGACACCGGGAAGCCTTTGACCTTGATCATTTCCTTCCGCCGGTCGACGATGCGGTAGTTGCCCTCACCGTCCACGCAGGCCACGTCGCCTGACCAGTACCAGCCATCGCGCAGCGCCGCTGCCGTGGCCTGGGGCGCGCGCCAGTATCCGCGCATGAACTGCGGCCCGCGCATCACCAGCTCGCCCGCTTCGCCCACACCGGCGTCGCTGCCGTCTTCGCGCACGATGCGGCAGTCGGTCAGCGCCACCGGCGCGCCAATCGTCTCGGGACGATAGAACTCGGGCTCGATCCGCCCGATGTGCGTCACCGGCGCGGCCTCCGTCATTCCGTAGCCTTGGCGCACTTTGATTCCAGTCAGCGACGTGAAGCGCTTCGCCATCTCCGGCGGCAGCGGCGCCGCGCCGCTCTTCACGTAGCGCACGCTGTGGTCGAGCGGAAACGCGCCCTGCTCGGCGGCCTGGCACAGCGCATTCATCAGCGGCGGCACCAGCGGCAGGAACGTGGGCCGCTCATCTCGCAACAGCCCGATCAGCCGCGGCAGATCGAAGCGCGGCATCAGCAACAGCGTGGCCCCCATCATCAGGATGGGATTCAGCACCACGTTCAGTCCATAGATGTGGTACAGCGGCAGGACGCACAGCGCCGTGTCCGATTCGGTGTAGGTGGCCATCTCGCCGGGAGCCATGAACTGATAGACATTCGTCACCAGGTTGGCGTGCGTCAGCTCCACGCCTTTGGGAAGCCCGGTAGTGCCGCTCGAGTAGGGAAGCGCCGCCAGCGTCTCGGCTGGCGACGCGACCGGCTGGGGCAGTTTTGCCGGCGAAGTCGCCAGCAATTCGCTGATCGGCAGCGCGCCCGGCGCTGAGCTTCGCACCGTGTACACCCGCCTCAGGGCCAGGCCGCTCCGATCAACGCCGCCTACGAGCGGCCCATCGGAGATCAGCACGGCCGCGCCGGAGTTCTCCAGTTGGTAGTGCACCTCGCGATCGCGGTAGCTGGGATTCATGGGCGTGGGGACCGCGCCCGCCAGCGTGGCCGCGTGATACGCCGCGCAGAACTCCCACGAGTTGTACAGGAAGATGGCAACGCGCTCGCCCGGGCGCACACCCGCGCTCACCAGCCCACGCGCCATCCGCTCCACCGTCTCGCCATACTCCGCGTAAGTCAAACGGCGCGCCGGCGAAGACGACGAGTCCACGATCGCCGTTTTGTCGGGCCAGCGCCGGCACGCCGCCAAAATCGCGTCGTGCACGAAAACTCCGCTGGGATCAGCGTAGAGAGCGGTTCGCTTCACGGAAAAGAATTGCAGGATTCAAAATGAAAAATGCGGATTGACCAGACATCCGGCAAGTCGTCGCCGGGTTTAATTTTGCATTTCGCGTTCTTAATTTTGCTTTGGTTCCCTCGCCTCCAGCCGCTTCAGGAACTCCTTCTCGTCCATCCGATACTTGAACGCCTTGCGGCCGTTGATGAACACCACCGGCACCTCGTCGTTGTAGCGCCGGCGCAGGTCGTCGTCCGAATCCACGTCCACTTCGCTCCAGGTAAAGCCGCCCCGGCGCGAGAGCTTGTTCAACGACTCTTTCACGATCTCGCACAGGTGGCATCCCCGCCGGCTGTAGAGCAGGACCTGGGGCGCGGTGCTCATGGGCGGAGTAGACCATAATGCGGGACCAGGCGCAACGGCAGGGCTGCCCTTTGTTCCCGTAGAATGTTGCTGTGGGCGATTTGACCGGCAGATCGGTGCTCATCACCGGCGGCGCGCGCCGTCTCGGCAAGGCGATCGCTCTCGCCATGGCCCGCGCCGGCGCCGACGTGGCCATCACCTACTTCGAATCGAAGAAGGAAGCCCAGCAGACGGCGCAGCGCATCGGGCGGGCCGGCGTTACCGCGATCGCCATCCCATGTGACGTCACCGACGAAGCCAGCATTCGCCACGCCGTCGCTCAGGCCGCCGAACGCTTCGGCGGGCTCGATATCCTGGTGAACAACGCTGCCAACTACGAGGTCGCCGACTTCGAGAGCATCACCGTCGCGCAGTGGGACCACATCTTCGCCACCAACACGCGCGCGCCGTACCTGGTGACGCGTGCCGCGCTGCCCGCGCTGCGCCGCGCCCGCGGACGCGTGATCAACATGGGTTCGCTCGGCGGCGAGCTCGCCTGGGTGACGAACGCACACTACTGCGCGTCAAAGGCGGCGCTGCATCACCTGGGCCGCGTGATGGCCAAGGCCCTGGCGCCCGATATCGCGGTGAACACGGTAGCGCCCGGCATGATCCAGCTCGACGAGCCCCCCAAACACACCGCGCGCCGCGGCCGCGCCGACACGTTTTTCGCGCGCCAGGCGCAGCGCACGCCCATGCAGCGCAACGGCGCCGCCGCCGACGTGGTCGCCGCCGTCATGTTCTTGGCCACCGCGCCGCATTTCATTACCGGACAGTTGGTGATCGTTGATGGCGGCCTGAAACTCGCCTGAGGCGGGATTCGTCGCTTAGCATTTAGCATTGGCCATGAAGGCCCGTGGCGGGCCATGGGGCGATGTCGGCTTCTGCGAGCTGCGCGCACAATCAGCGCCGTCCAGTGGTCAAATGCCAACTGCCAGGCGCCAAAGGCCTCTTCGTGAAACGGGAACGGGAAACCCGTTTTTTCACACTCTTGTGAATAACGTTGTGGAAAATCCGCGATTCTCGTGCGAAAGCGCCGTAGAGACGTGCCCTCCAGCAACTTGCACAAGGGGATGTGCGGCGCGCCGCGGCTGTCTTCGGTTGTCGCCACCATGAAGCAACGCATCGATCTGCTGCTGGTCGAACGCGGCCTCGCCGCATCGCGCGAGCGCGCGCAGGCGCTCATTCTCGCCGGACGCGTCCTGGTTGACGAACAGAAGATTGAAAAGCCGGGCACGCGTGTCGCCGGTGAAGCAGCCATCCGGCTGCTCGGCGACGACTTGAAGTACGTCAGCCGCGGCGGATTGAAGCTGGAAGCCGCGCTCGACCACTGGAGGCTCGACGTCGCCGGGCGTGTTTGTCTCGACGTCGGCGCCTCCACCGGCGGCTTTACCGACTGCCTGCTGCAGCGCGGCGCAGCGCGCGTCATCGCCATCGACACCGGCTACGGCCAGATCGCCGCGCGCCTGCGCTCCGATGCGCGCGTGCACCTGCTGGAGAAGTTGAACGCCCGCCATCTGCGCGCCGGCGATCTGCCGGAAGCGGCGGCATCGGCCAGCTTCCTCGCCATGGACGTGTCATTCATCTCTGCTACACTCGTGCTCCCCGCGGTGGTCGCGGCAATCCGCGAAGCGCGTGCGGCGCGGTCGCCCTCGTCCGCGCAGCCCGCGGAGCGGGCGCTACTGGATGCGGTCGTTCTCGTGAAGCCGCAATTCGAGGCGGGACGCGAGCAGGTGGGCAGAGGCGGCATCGTGCGCGACGCGGCGGTGCAGCAGTCGGCGCTAGAAAAAGTCCGGGCCGCGATGCAAACGCTCGGCTTCGGCGAACTCGACAGCATCGAGTCGCCGATTCTGGGCGGGGAAGGAAATCGGGAGTTCCTGCTGAAGGGGGCATTCCATTTCTGATTTGCGATTTGTGATTTGCGATTCATCGCACGCCATGGATTTTTCATCGCGCATTCCCGGTTCGTACGGCCAAATGCCAACTGCTAACTGCCAAATGCTGTTCCATCACAAGTCACCCATCGCCAATCGCAAATGAAAAACGTCGCCATCATCGCCAAGCCGGCCAAGGCCGAGCTCGAAACGCTGATCCCGCAGGTGGTGGACTGGCTGCGCGGTCATGGCTACGGCGTGATCTCCGACCAGGAGACGGCCGCGCTCGTGCCGGGACTGCGCGGCGTGTCGCGCGAGAAGCTGGCCACCAAGAAGCTGGAGTTCGTGATCGTGCTCGGCGGCGACGGAACGATGCTGGCCGGGGCGCGCGCCGTGGCGCGGGCCGACATCCCCATTCTCGGCGTCAACCTGGGTTCGCTCGGCTTTCTCACCGAGGTGCCGCGTGACGAGCTGTTTCCCACGCTGGAGGCGGTCTTCCGCGGCAGCTGCAAGCTGGAAACGCGTTCCATGGTCAACGCCCAGGTGCGGCGCGGCAAGAAGGTCATCGGCAAGTACGACGCGCTGAACGACGCCGTCGTCAACAAGACCCAGATCGCGCGCCTCGGCGACTTCGACGTCTTCATCGACTCGGCCTTCGTCGCCAACTACAAAGCCGACGGCCTCATCGTGGCGACGCCGACTGGCTCCACCGCGTACTCGCTCGCGGCGGGCGGGCCCATTCTGCTGCCCGACGCGCGGGCCTTCCTGCTCACGCCGGTTTCGCCGCACGCGCTGACCAATCGGCCGCTGGTGGTGCGCGATTCTTCCGAGATCGCCATCGTGGTGCGCAGTGCCGAGCACCACGCCTTCCTCAGCATCGACGGCCAGGAAGGCACGCCGCTGGACGATGGCGACCGCGTCGTCTGCCGCAAGTCGAAGCACGCCGTGCGTCTGCTGCGCCTCGGCCAGCGCAGCTTCTTCGACGTGCTGCGCGCGAAGCTGAAGTGGGGCGAGCGGTAGGCCGCATTCACCGCACAGCGCGCAGGGAGCGCCGAGGAACCATTTCCGCGCCTCGGTCTGTGTAAACGCCGGCCACCTCGCACGCGCCGCGCTGCAGACGAGCAGCGCCTCCAGCTCTTGCGCGGGCCGCCCCAAAAGTGTCCTTCGGAGGGGCGCGGCCTCCAGCCGCGCCGTTACGCCGCAAGAACTCACCGGCTTCCGCCGTTGGGGTATTCTTTTCCGCGCCCAAATGAGAAAAGCTGCCTTCTGCCTCCTGCTCACCACCGCCGCCGCCTTCGCGCAAACCGAGGGTCGCCCGGCCGCGTCGCTCATCATCACCAACGCCAAGGTCTGGACGGTGGACTCGAACCAGCCCAAGGCCGAAGCCGTCGCCGTGCTCGGCGACCGAATCGTGGCCGTCGGCACGGCGTCGCAGGTGGACGCATGGCGCGGCGCCGAAACCAGGGTCGTCGATGCCGGCGGCAAGCTCGTGCTGCCCGGCTTCAACGACGCCCACGTGCACTTCATCGCCGGCGGCCTTCAGCTCGACAGCGTTGACCTGAAGGACGCCGACTCGCCGCAGGAATTCGCGCGGCGCGTTGCCGCTCGCGCCCGTCGCGCACCCAAAGAATGGATCACCGGCGGCGACTGGGACGAGCAGAAGTGGGACCCCCCGCAATTGCCTGCGCGCGCGCTGATCGATGCGGAAACGCCTGACACACCCGTCTTCGTTTCGCGCTACGACGGTCACGAGGCGCTGGCCAACTCCGTGGCGCTGAGGCTGGCAGGCATCACCTCGGCGACCCTCGACCCGGCGGGCGGCGAGATCGTGCGCGACCCGAGCGGCAAGCCGACCGGCATCCTGAAAGACGCGGCGCTTGCCATGGTGGAGCGCGTCATTCCGCCGCTCTCGCGCGAGCGCCGCATTCGCGCCGCGCTGCGCGCGCTCGGCCACGCCGCGTCACTGGGCGTGACCAGCGTGCAGGACATGAATCCTGACTTCGCCGACGTCGCCGCCTACAGTGAACTGGCCGAGCAGGGACGGCTCACGTCGCGCATCTACGCCGCGCCGGTGATCGCGCGCTGGCAGGAGCAGGCGCGCGTGGGCCTGCGCCGCGCCTTCGGCTCGCCGTATCTGCGAATGGGCGCGGTGAAGGGCTACGCCGACGGCTCGCTGGGCAGCTCCACCGCCTACTTCTTCGATCCCTACATCGACCAGCCCAACTCGCGCGGCCTGCTCTCCAGCGACATGCAGCCCGAATCGAAGATGCTCGCCTACATGACCGGCGCCGATGCGGCCGGGCTCCAGCTCTGCATTCACGCCATCGGCGACGCGGCCATCTCCAAGGTGCTGGACATGTTTACGACGGTCGGCGCGCGGCGCAGCGCCAACGACCGCCGCTGGCGCATCGAGCACGCCCAGCACATGGCGCCGGGTGATTTCGAGCGCTTCGCCAGGCTCAAGGTCATCGCGTCGGTGCAGCCCTATCACGCCATTGACGACGGCCGCTGGGCGGAAAAGCGCATCGGCCCCGAGCGCATCAAGACGACGTACGCCTTCAAGACCTTCCTGGACCACGGCGTGCGGCTGGCGCTGGGTACCGACTGGACGGTGGCGCCGCTCAACCCGATGGAGACCATCTACGCCGCCGTGACCCGCGCCACGCTCGACGGCCAGAACCCCAACGGCTGGCTGCCGGAGCAGAAGCTCACCGTAGCCGAGGCCGTCGAGGCCTACACGCTGGGCTCGGCTTACGCCGAATTCCAGGACGCGGAGAAGGGAACCATCACGGCCGGCAAGCTGGCCGACATGGTGGTCCTGAGCGACGACATCTTCACCATCCGCAAGGAAGCCATCCGCGACGTGCGGGTGGAGACGACGATCGTCGGCGGCAAGGTGGTGTTCACGCGAGCGCCGGCGCGGTAACGTCTAGTCCTCAGCAGCGCACGGCCCCGCAAGCTGAGAAGCGGGAACCGGGCATTCCCCGACATATACCCTCCCCCCACCCGGTCTAAGGGAATCAGCCAGTTAGCGGCGAGGGTATGTTGCCGGTATGTTCGTCTAAAGGACTTACGCGCAAAGTATGTTGTTTACTGGACTTAGCGCTCGCCAACGTTGTCAAAGAGCGTGGCCCGCAACGTCGCGAAGACGCAGCGGGCCTTACTGCCAGTCTAGCAGTTCTGCCCGGGGGAATGGGAAAGAGCGTGGAAACTCTATTTCCAGCGCATGGAGGGAGTTACGAAGAAAAGCGGCGTCACGCAGGCTTGACAAGATTTTCTGGTGGAAGCCTGGGGCCAGAGCGCCGGTTTTGCAGCGCGCTGTTCGCCGGGCCAAGGCCCTGCGCTTCCACCCACGGAGGACCGGGAAGGGCTTGACAGGCGAAACGAGCGGCAACCGAATCAGGATTTCGCCAGGCTCGTTTCTATGGCCCGCAAGGCGGCGGTCAAGTTTAATGCGTGGCCCGCGGAAACATGTGCCGAGGAATGATCTTTTCGCACGGTGTAGCTGAAGCGATGCGGATGGTCGTGGGCAAAAACCACATCACCAAAACCATCGTGCCGCCGCAATCGAATCGAGCAGGTCGAAGGTGAAGGGTGACTGACGGCAAGCCGGTGCAATCGCATCAGCTCATCCATTTGCTCCGGTCCAAACAAACGCAGGTCATACATGCACAACCCCCGCGCCGGCAGCGCCGGCACGAACTCCGCCAGGGTTGATTCATATTCGGCCAGCTCCGGATAGCAGCCAGGGGCGCGGACCGCCCAGGCGAGGTCTCCCGCGGCACGGAATCCATGGAAGCCCGACGCGAGTGCTTGCAGCACCTCCCCGCGGAGCAGTTCGACCATCGCGCTGGCGCTGAATTCGCCGCCGCGGAGATAGCTCTCTTCTGGCGTAATAAGCCGCAAAGAGCCTTTTCTCTCGGCCGCCTCCACCCGGATCCCGCCTTGCGCCAGCGCTTCTTTCAAGCCCAGCGCTTCGTCAGGCGGGAGAATGCAGACGCAGCGTTCGTTGAGCAGCAGCCCTACCTGCACAAATGGCACAAGGGTTGCCGCTCGCTCGTCGGCATTTCTGTAAAACAAGCAGATGTGATCACCGGTGCGAAACGATGCGACGTGAGGAACTGAAAGCATGGCTACGCGTCCAAACAACAAAAGTTCTTCCCGAAGGTTGATTCCTGATCAAGGGCGTTGGACCTTGGAAGCGACGGAGACCCGCAGCCTTGGTCGTAATATACCCCGATTTTGATGACTGCGGGGAAAAACGACGATGGCTTGGCTTGCCGCCGCGCAAACCCGGCGCGCAGCCCCCAGTTGTGGCCCCGGAATTTTTCGGCAGGTTTTCCCCACGGTAAGGGAATCAGGATCAGACGCCGCTGGGCGCTTCCAGGCGGGCCACCAGCCAGAATCGAGCCTCGACTTCGCACTTCACCGAGCAGAAAAGTCCTGAGGTACGGGCATGGCTTTCGCCCGGATTGTAGTTGCGCTCGCACCAGACACAGGGGCTACTCGCGGGAGGCAGGCTTTTCTGTGACTCAGTGGCCATGGGTTCACCGACTGCGTGCAGCGTATTGCAAGTTCCTGCTGGATTCAATCAGGCAAAAGACGGAGGAAACCAGACAGTGAATATCGGGCCGCCGGGTGATTGATCATTGGGCCGGACGGGATTCAATCGCCCGATGATCCGATGACCCGACAGTCAATCCCAGTCAGAGCTCCACCCTCAGCAGGTCCTTCACCGTCTCCCTTCGCCTCACCAGCCGGGCCTTCGACCCCTCGACCATGACTTCAGCGGCCCGGCCGCGGGTGTTGTAGTTGGAGGCCAGCGGCATGCCGTAGGCGCCGGCGTCGAGCAGCGCGACCAGGTCGCCCTCGCGCGGCTCGGGGAGACGCCGGTCGCGGGCGAAGAAGTCTCCCGTCTCGCAGACAGGCCCCACCACATCGAACGTTCCGACATCGGCCGCGCCGCGCACGACCGGGACAATCTCGTGGTGCGCGCCGTAGAGTGAGGGGCGGATCAGGTCGTTCATGGCAGCGTCAACCACGACAAAGCGCTTGTTGCCGTTGCGCTTCACGTAGAGAACGCGAGTGACGAGGGCCCCGGTCGGTCCGACGATGGCGCGTCCCGGCTCGAGCAGCAGGTGCACACCGAGTCCGCGCAGCGGGCCGACAATGGCCTGCGCGTAGGCCGCGACCCAGGCGGCGAAGTCACCGTCGAGGTCCGATGAAGGCCGGCCGCCCTCGGCCTCTCCTTTCGACGCATAGGAAATCCCGAGCCCGCCGCCGGCGTCGACGTAGCGAATGTCGTGCCCGCGCTGGCGCAGCCGCCGCACCAGCCCGGCAACGCGCTCCATGGCGGCTGCGAAGGGCGCCACTGCGGTGATCTGAGAGCCGATGTGCACGCTCACTCCCGCCACCTGCAGCCGGCGCTCGTCGCGGGCCCGATCGTAGAGGCGCTCCGCCTCGGTCATGGCCACGCCGAACTTGTGTTCACGCAGTCCGGTAGCGATGTAAGGATGCGTTTCCGCCGGAACATCAGGGTTCACCCGCAGCGCCACCGGCGCCACGCGCTTCGCGAGCCCGGCCCGCGCCGCCAGCAGGGCCAGTTCGCTCTCGCTCTCCACGTTGAACAGCAGAATGCGCGCCTTCAGGGCCGCATCCATTTCCCCGGCAGTTTTCCCAACGCCGGAAAAAACCACGCGGCCCGGCGCCTTCGGGGCGGCGCGCCGCACGCGCTCCAACTCGCCGCCCGAAACCACGTCGAAGCCGCTGCCCAGCCGGGCAAGCATGCGCAGGACCGCCAGGCTGGAGTTCGCCTTCACCGAGTAACAGACGGTGTGAGGCGCCGCGCCGAACGCCGCGTCAAACGCCGCGTAGCGCTCGCGGATCGCCGTCGCCGAATAGACATAGAGCGGCGTTCCGAACTTCTGCGCCAGCCGCGCCAGCGGCACGCGCTCGGCGTGAAGCTCCCCGGGGCCGCGTCCGCGATACACGAAACCCGGGGCACGCTCGCCACATGTGAAGGCTGACATGAAGGGAACTAATGTAGCAGAGGCGCTGCGTCTCTACGTCGTGCAGGCGGGCCGTTGCGATGAAACGCGGCGCGGGGTCGCTCGCGTCCACCCGATTCGATTTTTCGTGAAAGTTGAAACTGCTTCTACAGCACCTTCAGCACCACAATCGTCTGGTCATCGAAGGCTTCGGCGCCTCCGGCGTGCTCGGCGGCGCCGTTGAAGATGGCGTCGGCAATCTCTTCGGCGCTGCGGCGGCAGGTGCGCGTTACGGCATCAATGATGCCGGCCCGTCCGAACAGCTCACCCTTGGCGTTGGCTGCGTCAATCGGGCCGTCGCTGAAGAACACGAACACATCGCCGGCCTTGGCCTGCATGTCGATGGGCTCGTAGCTGACCTCGGGGAACAGCCCCAACGGCAGGCCAGTGGCTTCGATGGTGGTGACGTTCCCGTCGCGGCAGTGAATGGGGCGCGGCAGGCCGGAGTTGGCGATCTGGATTTTGCGCGACTTATCGCTCCACACGGCGAACACCATGGACACGAACTGCGCCTCGATGGGCCGTCCGATGAGCGAGCGGTTGATGAGCGTGAGCATCTCCGGCGAACAAGGCTCGGAGGGCGAGTGCGAGCGCAGAAAGCCGGAGACGAGAGCCGCATAGATGGCCGCCGGCGCGCCTTTGCCGCTCACGTCGCCGACTGCGATGGCAATTCGTCCGCGCGAATAGGGAATGAAGTCGTAGAGGTCGCCGCCGATGGCGCGCGCCGGGGCAAAACGCGCCGCCATTTCCGCGTTGACCAGCACCGGCGCCATGGACGGCAGCAGGTGCATCTGCAGCTGACGCGCCATGCTCAGGTCGCGCTCCAGGCGCTGCTCCTCGCGCGACACCCGCTCGTACAGCCGCGCGTTCTCGATGGCGATGGCGACTTGGGCGGCCAGCGTGGAGATGGTGCGCACGTGGTCCTCGGTGAAGAACCCTTTGCGCGTATGCTCCAGGTCCAGCACGCCGATGGCCTCGCCCTTGTAGACGAGCGGCACGCAAAGCTCGGAGCGCGTCTCGGGATTGAGCGGAATGTAGCGCGCGTCTTTGGTGACATCGGGCGCCAGCACGGCCTGCTTGTGGGTGGCGGCCCAGCCCACCAGGCCGCGATCGAGCGGAATGTCGTGCTTGAGCTGGATGCTTTCGTTGAAGCGCAGCGAGAAACGATGTTGCAGCTTGGTGCGCGCGTCATCCACCAGCAGGATGGAGAACATCTGGTAGTCGATGATGCCGGCCACGCGGTCGGCCACCACCTTGAGCAGGTGGTCGAGATCGAGGATGGACGTGAGTTCGCGGCCGATATCGAACAGCAGCGCCAGGCTCTTGGCCTGCCGCGCCACCCGCGTGTAGAGCCGCGCATTCTCGATCGCGACCGCGATGCGTGACGCCACCACGGTGAGCAGGCGGCGATGCTCGTCGGTGAAGGCGCGGGGGCGGCGCGAGGCAACGTCAATGATGCCGATGAGCCGGTTCTTGACGATGAGTGGCACGGCCAGCTCGGAGCGCACGCCCACGCCGGTGTCGATGTAGTCGGGCACCGAGGCCACGTCGTTCACCAGCACCGCTTCGCGGCGCTCGGCCGCGCGCCCGGTCACGCCCGTCCCCACCTTGATGCGCAGCCGCTCGGCCACTTCATCCGGATGGCCGTAGTGGAAGCGCACGCGCAGCTCCTGCGTCTTTTCGTTCAGCAGCAGGATGGCGAAGACGTCGTAGCCGGTGGGCGTGCGAATGAGCTCGGCCACGCGATGCAGCAGCGTGTCCAGGTCGAGCGTGGTGTTGACGGCGTCGGCCACTTCGAGCAGGAATGCCTCGATGTTGAGTGGCCGGCCCGGCGCGCGCGCCTCTTGTGCGGTGGCTTTCATGAGATTGAACTTTGATGATAGCAGGTGAGCTGCGGAGCGAATCTCGCCGATGCAGATTCAATGGGAAACGCAGATTGCTACGTCTACGCCGCAAATTCCGGCGCGCCCAACTCGCGCACGATGGCCACCGAGGCGCTGGTCCCAATGCGGTCCGCGCCGGCGCGCACCATGGCCGCCACGCCGTCGGCGCTGCGGATGCCGCCGGAAGCCTTCACCCTCGCCCGGTCGCCCACCACACCGCGCATCAGCGCCACGTCATCGGCGGTGGCCGGCCCGCCGAACGTGCCGGTAGAGGTCTTCACGAAGTCGGCGCCGGCGGCGACAGCCAGTTCGCAGGCGAGAATCTTCTCGTCAATGGTGAGCAGGCCGGTTTCCAGGATGACCTTCACAATCGCGCCCGCGTCGTGGGCCACGTGTGCCACGGCGGCAATGTCCTGCTGCACCAGCACGCGCTCGCCCGATTTCAGCGCGCCCACGTTCATCACCATGTCGAGTTCCTGGGCGCCCAGGCGGACCAGGCCGGCGGCCTCGTCACGCTTGGCGCCGGTCAGCGTGGCGCCGAAGGGAAATCCCACCGGCGCGCCCGCCTTCACCGAACTTCCGCGAAGGCGCGCGACCGCGTCCGCCAGCAGCGCGGGATGCACCGAGACGGACGCGAAGCCGTAGAACGCCGCCTCATCGCACAGCCGCGCAAGCTGCGCCCGTGTCGCCGCGGGCCCAACCAGCGTGTGATCAATCAGGCGGGCCACGGCCCGCCAGTCACGCAACAGGGAATCAACGTCTACAGGGACGTGGAGAGAAGGCGTGATCGCAGTCATGGGCAAGCCAATTCTAGCAACAAAAATACGCCGCCGGCTGCTCGCTACTGGCTGCCAGCAACCGAATGCAGAGTGCTTGGCCAGCAGCCAGGAGCCAGCAGGCAGGAGCGCTTTCTTCGGCGTTACAATGAAGCCAATATGCCCGCCGCTCACGAAGCCCGGTGGTGGGAGACGATGGCCGACGGCCGCGTGCACTGCTATTTGTGCCCCAGGCACTGCCACATCGGCGACGGCCAGACCGGTTTCTGCTTCATCCGCAAGAACGAAGGCGGGCGCCTGCTGCAGCTCGGCTATGGCCGGCCGGCTGCCATCCAGATTGATCCTGTCGAAAAGAAGCCGCTCAACCATTTTTTCCCGGGCACGCGGATTTTTTCCATGGGCACGGCGGGATGCAACATGGGCTGCTTCTTCTGCCAGAACTGGGACATATCGAAGGCCAAGTCCGACCAGGTGAACGCCGCGAACCTGGCGCCGGCGCAGGTGGTGGAGGCTGCCCGGCGCTACGGCACGCCCAGCCTGGCCTTCACCTACAACGAGCCCACCATCTGGGGCGAGTACGTGATTGACATTGCGCGCGAGGCGCACGCCGCCGGGCTGAACACGGTGATGGTATCGAACGGATACATCACGCGCGAGGCGTTCTTCGATATTTATCCGTTCATCGACGCCGCGAACATTGACCTGAAGGCCTTCACCGAGACTTTTTATTCCAAGATCACGCTCACGCATCTGCGGCCGGTGCTGGAGACGCTGCGCTGGCTGCGGCACGAAACCAACGTCTGGTTCGAAATCACCAACCTCGTCATCCCCACGCTGAATGACGGCGACGCCGAGTTCCGCGAGCTGTGCGATTGGGTGCTCACCAACCTGGGCGACGATGTGCCGCTGCACTTCACCGCGTTCCATCCCGACTTCAAGCTGCTCGATAAGCCGCGCACGCCGCCCGAGACGCTGCATCGCGCGCGCGCCGTGGCCATGAGCATGGGACTGAAGTACGTGTACGAGGGCAACATCCATTCTGACGGCGCGCACACCATCTGCCCGGGATGCAGGCGCGTGGTCCTGCGGCGCTCGTGGCACGACGTGCTCTCCAGCGACCTGCAGGTTGACGCCGCCGGCGCGGGCTGCTGCCGCCACTGCGGCACGCACATCGCAGGCGTCTTCAGCCGCGACGAAGCCGAACAGCGCCGCGCAGCGCGCCCGGCCATGATGGCCGCGCACGCCGCGGCGGTCGCCGCGCGCTCGTAATCGGGCTGCGCCAGCACTCGGCAGTCAGCGCTCAGCCTTCAGTCCCTGAGCGGGTTCTGCGAAGGCGCGCATGCGCAGCCGGGATGTGCAAGGGCTGAGTGCTGCCTGCTGAGTGCTGCCCCTCGGGCATCTCCGAGGACACACGCGCCAATCTCATAGTGGCAACAGGAGAACCCTCATGCCGGTCATCCAGTCCGGGGTCCGTGTCGTCGCCAGCCGCCTGCCGAAAGTCATGCCGCCCGCCGCGCACGCCATTGCCGACTACGCCATTGCCGCGTCGTTCCTGGGAATGGCTGCGTTCTTCTGGCGCCGGGACAGGCGCGCCGCCGTGGCCTGCATCGGTGTGGGCGCGTCGCAGGTCGCGCTCAGCCTGTTCACCGATTACCCCGGCGGCTTGGCCAAAAGGGTCAGCTTCCATCGCCACGGCCGGATTGACATGCTGCGCGCCGGAGTGATCGCCGGCCTGCCTGGAGTGATGGAGATGGAAGATGCCTCGCGCCGCTTCTTCGCGACCAGCGCCATCGCGCTGACGGCGATCGCCGGGATGACGGCATTTGAGAAAGAGTATGCGCGGCGGTGGCGAAGGAGAGCAGCGTGAAAACCGCTGCTGGCTGCTAGCTCCGGCAAAAAAAAATTCAACTGGCAACGTCGAGACGGCCGCCGGAACTTTCCTGGTTGTAGCTGGCAGCCAGCAGCCAGCAGCGCGGTTCACGGCTTCGGCTTGGCGGCGGCCGCTCTTCTCTCCCGCACCCACCCTGGCTTGACCGTCTGCCGCGCACGGCCCAGGGCCAGCGAGTCCTCCGGAACATCTTCGGTGATGCACGAAGCGGCGCCGATGTAAGCGCCGCGGCCGATCGTGACCGGCGCCACCAGCGTCGTGTCGCTGCCCACAAAAACGTGGTCTTCGATTACCGTGGTGTGCTTGTGCGAGCCGTCGTAATTGCAGGTGATGGTGCCGGCGCCCACGTTCACGCCCGCGCCGATTTCCGCGTCGCCCAGGTAAGTGAGGTGATTGGCCTTGGAGCCGCGGCCCATGCGGATCTTTTTCGTCTCGACGAAGGCGCCCAGGTGCGCGCCCTCGCCAACGTTGCTGCCCGGCCGCAGGTGCGAGAAGGGACCGAGCACGGCGCCGCGCTCGGCGCGCGAGTCGGTGATCACGCATCCCGGCTTGATCTCCACTTCATCGCCCAGCTCCACGTTGGTCAGCACCGAGTACGAGCGGATGCGGCAGTCGCGGCCCACCGTGGTGCGGCCCAGCAACTGGACGAACGGCTCGATCACCGTGTCCTGGCCGACGGTGACGTCGGCGTCAATCACCACCGTTTCAGGCTGGTAAATGGTCACGCCTGAAGCCATCAGCAAGTTGCATTTTGCCGAACGCAACGCGGCGTCGAGCCGCGCCAGTTCGGCGCGGCTGTTCACGCCCAGTACCTCAACCGGCTCGGCGGCCTCCAGCGCCAGCACGGCGTGGTTCCTGGCGGTGAGCAGGCCGGCCACGTCGGTGAGGTAGTACTCGCCCGCGGGATTGTTGGTGGTGAGCTGGTCAATCACGCCGAACAATGCCGCCGCCGAAAAGGCGTAAATGCCGGAGTTGATCTCGCGAATCTTCTCCTGTCCCGGCTTCAGCATCTTTTGCTCGACGATGGCGGCAATCTGGTCGCTGTTGCGCTGGCGCCGCACCACGCGTCCGTAGCCATGTGGGTCGGGCGCCAGCGCGGTGAGCACGGCCATGGCCGCGCCGCGCGCCAGGTGGAAGTCGCGCAGCCGCTCGAGGGTCTGCGGGCGGATGAGAGGCACGTCGCCGGAGAGCACCAGCACGTGATCGTACCCGGAGAGTGCCTGCTGCGCCGACTTGATGGCGTGTCCGGTGCCGCGCTGCTCGGCCTGCACAACGAAGTTCACGCCGGCGTCGCGGACAGAGTGCGTTACGCGCTCGGCCTCGTGGCCCACGATGACGAAAATGTCGGAAGGCGCCACCACCTGCGCCGCCGTGCCAATCACGTGCTCCAGCAGCGCCTTGCCGCCGATCTTGTGGAGGACTTTGGGATGCTGTGATTTCAGCCGCGTCCCTTTGCCCGCGGCCATGATGGCGATAGCGAAGCGCGGCGCAGGACCTGGGGCCAACGCCCGCGCCGCCGAAGATGTGGGCGCCCCATCCTTCCCGCTTTTTTTGGCGGAGGATGGGCCGCGGCGTTGCTTGTGCGCCGATTTCTTCCTGGAAGCCATCCGCGCCATCTTAAACCGAGCGCAGTGTGAGCGGTAAGTGCGTTGAGGGATGCGCGAATCCGGCGATCCGGCCATCCGGTCATCTGGAGAGCTCGCGAAATCACGGCAACTCAAATCGCCAGATGATCAGCTCGCCAGGTGGTCAGGTCACGCCAGGCTGCCCCACGTTCGCGCCGCGCCTCGCGGCGCCGACCCGGGCGCGCTGACATGCGGTCAGCTCTTCGGCGCTTGCGCGATACGCGGTCCTGAAGGGAGCTCAAGACGGCAGGCGGCGCTCCCGCGCAAGCCGCAGCAAGTCCTGCACCACGCGATCCGACGCATGGCGCGCCACGCCGGCGGCCTCCTCCAGGTAGTCGCCCAGCACCGGCGTCACGCCCAGCGCCTCCACCGCTTCCATGTCGACGACGATCTGGCTGGCCCCCTCGAGGGCGTACCTGGCCTTCAGCTCGGGAGAGAGCGGCGCGCGGTTCAGCAGCGCGTAGTCGAACAGCTTCACGCCGGCGTGCTTGTACAGCGCCTGTATGTGATCGCTTGCGGTCAGCCCGAGGCTCTCGTTGGCCTGCGTCATCAGGTTGCAGACGTAGACCTTCACCGCCCGCGATTTCGCAATCGCCTCGGGAATGCCGCGAACGAGCAGGTTGGTGGCGAGCGAGGTGAACAGCGACCCGGGGCCGAGCGTGATGAGGTCGGCCTGCGCGATGGCGTCGAGCGTTTGCTGCAGTGGCGGCGCGTCGGGCGGCGCCATCTCCAGCTTCACGATGCGGCGGTGGCTGGCGGTGATGCGCGTTTCCCCCTCCACCCGCGAGCCGTCATCCATTTGCGCCACCAGCTGCACATTGGCGGTTGTCGAAGGGAAGATGCGCCCGCGCGTCGCCAGAATTCCCGCCGATTGCTTCACCGCGTCGGCAAAGTCGCCGGTGATCGCGGTGAGCGCCGTCAGAAACAGGTTGCCGAAGCTGTGGCCTTCCAGGCCAGAGCCCGCGCCGAAGCGATACTGGAACAGGCGCGAGAGCAGCGCCTCGTCTTCCGAGAGCGCGACCATGCAGTTGCGAATGTCGCCCGGCGGCAGGATGTTGAACTCGCGGCGCAGCCGGCCGCTCGATCCGCCGTCATCGGTCACGGTGACGATGGCCGAAAGGTCGCCGACGGGAAAACCCGCCGGCGCTGCGTCGCCAGAGGCCACGTGGCGCTTCAGTCCTTTGAGCAGCGTGGAGAGACCGGTGCCGCCACCCATGGCGACAACGTTCAATGGGCTTGCGGGCGTGTGGTCCTGCCCGCTCACGGCTAACGCCCCTTGGGGGATGCGGAGCGCGCGGCGTCGGCTTCGCCGGGTTCGGGATAGAGCAGCTCGGTGAAGCGCGGATCGTCAAGCATGTTCTGGAAGTCGGAATCATTCCGCGCCTGGATGCGGTTCGCAGGATTCAGCCGGATGGCATCGTCCAGGTGCTTGAGCGCATCCATCGAACGGCCTTGCAGCGCGTCGAGCACCGCCAGGCCATACCAGATGTAGTCGGCCTTGGGATACTGCTTGATCATCCGCTCAAGGTGTTCGCGCGCAGAATCGTAGTCTCCGCTGTTCATCACCGAGACTACATAGTCGTAGTGCTCTTCCGGAGTCTTGAAGGTGGTCGAGCTGCGCGCCAGCGCCGCGGTGCACGCGTTCAAGTGGACACGCACGCGGTCGGCCAGCTCCTTGCTCGGGCCGGAGACTACTTTCAGGAACGCGGACTTGGCGCGCTCGAATTTGCGCTCCTGCATTAACCTTAGTCCGAGCTCATAATTTTGCACAGCCTGTGTAAATCGAGGGTCCTCGGCCAGCGGCAGCTTCTTGGGCGCCGGCGGCGCGGCCGCTACCGCCTTAACACCCCGCAGCGTAACATCCTGCTTTTTCTTTGACTTAGCGCTCAATCGTTTAGGTTTTGCTGCCGCTTTCTTCTTCATCAGGTTGTACCGGCGCGTCAGCGACCCGAGGGCAGGTGTCGGTAAGCTGTGGAAATTCGAGCTGCCGCGCACTTTATACCCGCTGGCCGGGTTTCCGTCAACTCGGGTGGAAAGCAGGCGCAATTAGCCCTTGGCCAGGGGAAGAGGAGCGCGATTGGCGTTGGCTTTAGCTTCTGGGCGAAGAGCCAAAAAGCCAAGAGCCAAGAGCGCACTTTGACTGATCGGGAAACAGAGAAGGCCGGGCGCTCGGCCCAGCCCTCTCGACTCGAAACTCGAAACTGGGGTTAGTTGATGCTCGCCGCTGTCTGCAGGTCGATCTGCTCGAACAGTCCCTTCTTGATGCCTTCGCGGACCTGTTCCGGAGTCTTGCCCGCCTTGGTCATCTGGTAGGCGTAGTACACCTCTTTAAGGCAGGTCGCGCAATGCGCGCCGTGATCGCTCTCAAAGCAGCTGTGCAGGCTCTTGTGTCCCACGCTGCGGTCGCAGAAGCAGTAGCAGGGCTGCTGATAGATGACCTTCTGGATCTTCTCCGCCAGCTCGTAGCCGTGCCGCTGCGAGGGGTGCTGGAAGCTGGGCCCCACGCGCCTGGCCGCGGGCAACAGCGGCGGCATCTTCTCCGGCGGCTTAGGCGCCGACTCGTGATACGCCGGAACATCGCCCGCCTGCGGCTGTTTCCACTGCGCCGTGCCCGCCACCGTGAGCAGGCAGATAAGAAGAATGCTGGGAATGCGTCTCATGAGTTTTCTTGTCCCATTTTACCCGACTTGTAGAGACGTAGCTTGCTACGTCTCCCCGCGCCAGCACAGACTGTGTAGCGACGGGCGCCTCTGCTGTCGGCACCGCGCCACGGACCGTGTGGACGCGGGCGACCTCGCCCGCGAGCGCGCCAGCAAACCATGCTGGGTCACTCCGACGCCAAATGCCAACTGCTAAGCGCTAACGGCCAGCGTCAACCAGCATCTATTAACATAGGATCCGTGGAGACCACGCCCACAGCCGCCGCGCCCCAGTCGGCGCTTCAGCCGCCCTCACAAGCAGAACGCGCCCGGCGCCTTGCCTTGCGGGCGCTGCTTTCGGTGTGGGTGCGCGACCTGGTGATCGCCGTGGCCATCTCGGCGTTCTTCATCCTGTTCATCTATCAGCCGGTGAAGGTGGAAGGCACCAGCATGCTGCCCGGCCTGGAAGATCAGGAGCGCATCTTCGTCAACAAGTTCGTCTACCGGCTGGAGCCCATCCAGCGGGGCGACGTGGTCGTTTTCCGCTACCCGCGCGACGCCTCCAAGAACTACATCAAGCGGGTCATCGGCATTCCCGGCGACCGCGTCCAGATCGACAACGGCCGCGTGTTCGTGAACGGCATGCTGGTGAACGAGGACTATGTCCCGGAGCAGTTCCGGGACTCGCGGTCGTATCGCGACGTGGTGGTGCCGGCCGGCTCCTACTTCGTGCTCGGCGACCATCGTTCGCTCTCCAACGACAGCCGCGACTTCGGGCCCGTGTCCGGCAGCCTGATCTCGGGCAAAGCCGTGTTCATTTACTGGCCGATGGAGAAGGCGGGCAAGCTGCGCTAGCAGCAGTGGCAATCACCCGGTATTCGCCACTCGCTGCTGCCTTATGACGGCGGCATGATCTCAACGTCTCGCTCCACTTCGATCCCGGTATGCGGGCGCAGCGACGCCGGTTCCATGCGCCGCGCCATGAGCAGATCAGGGAAGCGATGCTCGCAGTGGAAGCAACGATAGGGGCGCATCAGAAAGAGCGCCATCAGGTGGTCGCGCAGGCCCGTGCGACGGCTGCGATGCACGTCGGTGCTCAGGCACTTGGGACAAATACGAACGATCACGCGGCGCCAACCTACGGCAGTTCGGAACGTATGTTGCCACCGCTCGAAATCGCCGTCAATTGCGCTGCTCGAGTCGCCAGTCTTCCGGCAGGTCAACAACCCGGGTCCCGCTGAAGGGCTGACGGACTGACCGGCTGAAAGACTGGTTTTTCCCCAGCTCGCGCCGCAAACTCCGATTTACCCGCGGGAGCACTCCTGCTAAAATCTGTAAAATCCACTCCCCGGAGATGCAATGCAAGCCATCCTTGCGCTGGAAGACGGGCGCGTCTTCCGAGGCAAAGGCTACGGTGCAAAAGGCGAATGCTACGGTGAAGTAGTTTTCAATACCAGCATCACCGGCTACCAGGAGATTTTCACCGACCCCTCCTACGCCGGCCAGATCGTTGTCCTGACCAACCCCGAGATCGGCAACTACGGAACCAACCCAGAAGACAACGAAGCCAATCGCCCCTACATCGAGGGCCTGGTCACGCGCGAATTCTCGCGCATCAGCTCGAACTGGCGCTCGCAGCAGGTCGCCGAAGAATACCTGGAGCGTTACAAGGTCCCCGTCATTGCCGACATTGACACGCGTGCGCTGGTCCGCCACCTGCGCGATAACGGCGTGCAGCGCGGCGTGATCTCGTCCATCGAGAGCGATGCCGAGAAGCTGAGCGCCAAGGCGCGCTCCATCCCCAGGATGGACGGGACGGATTTAGCGAAAGTCGTCTCCACGCAAAAGGTCTATGAGTGGGAAACCGGCGAGCGCTCGCACGAGCCCACGGAAGTGGTCGGCGTCAAGGACGGCCCGCACGAATACCACGTGGTCGCCTACGACTTTGGCATCAAGCACAACATCATGCGCAAGCTGGTGGCCGAGCGCTGCCGCGTCACGGTTGTCCCGGCGCAAACACCTGCCGAAGACGTGCTCGCGCTGAATCCCGACGGGATCTTTCTCTCCAACGGCCCCGGCGATCCCGAACCGTGCACCTACGCGGTCGAGAACATCCGCCGCCTGATGGGCCGCAAGCCGATCTTCGGGATTTGCCTCGGACATCAACTCGTCGGCCTCGCCCTGGGCGGCAAGACCTACAAGCTCAAGTTTGGGCACCACGGCGGCAACCACCCCGTGAAGCACATGCAGTCGGGCAAAATCGAAATCACCGCCCACAACCACAACTTTGCCGTGGACCCCGATTCTCTCGCCGAAAGCGAAGTCGAGAAAACGCACTTTGACCTGAATGACAACACGCTCGAGGGCCTGCGCCACCGCAACCTGCCGCTGTTCAGCGTGCAGTACCACCCCGAAGCCAGCCCCGGCCCGCACGATTCGCACTACCTGTTCAGAGACTTTGTGCAGATGATGGAGGAGTGGAAGGGAAGATAGATTGCGCTTCGAACGGGCCTTTGGGCCGATTAGCAGTGCTTTGAAGGGGCGGGCCTTCCAGGCCCGCCGGAAATGACATGAAGACTGCGCGGCTTTAGCCGCTGAGGTAGTGATGCGACCAACCCGAGAGTCGGCGACAAGCAACCGCCAGACCTATTTCGTCAGCTCACAAACGGCTGGCCGGCGGCGCCTATTTCAAAGCGATCGCGGAGCACAGATGTTGGTTCTCTCCCGCGCGGCTGAGGCCGTGCCCCTTCAAAACTGCACTGTTGCGGGCGGCCGGCGATGAGGAACACCTGGATCGTCGTCACACTGCTTGCCGGCGCCTCCGCCTTCGCCGCCACGCCTCACCTCGATATCTCCACCGCCCACCACGCCCCGGGTGAGGAACAGCGCAAGGAACAAATGCTGCGTCTGGCGCAGCAGTACGACCTGAGCAAGTACACGATCACGCGCAAGATTGTGATCGAGCAGGGCGCCATCAACCACTCGGCGCCGGTGCTCACTCTCAACCTGCGCTTCCTCGACAACGACGACCTCGCTCTCTCCGCCTACGTGCACGAGCAGGGACACTGGCTGCTCATGGAGCGCCATCACATGGACATGCAGCCTCTCTATCGCGACCTGGAGCAGGCGTTTCCCAACCTCGACGTTAGCCCGCCCGACGGCGACGGAAAGCGCATGAGCAGCTACTACCACATCGTGGTCTGCATGCTGGAATGGCAAGCGCTGGAAGACCTGATCGGCGCCGAGCGCGCGCGCAAGGTCATGGAGTGGAAGCAGGGCGACCACTACAAAGGCATCTACAAAATTGATCTCGACCGCCGCGAGCAGGTCGAGAACATCATGAAGCGCTACGCAATCAAGTGGTGACTGGCAACTGGCAACCGGCAACCGACAACTGACATGCCCCGTCGCACCGACATCTCGAAGGTCCTCATCCTCGGCTCCGGCCCGATCGTCATCGGCCAGTCGGCCGAGTTCGACTACTCCGGCACGCAGGCGTGCAAGGCGCTGAAGTCCGAGGGATACGAACTCGTCCTGGTGAACTCGAATCCGGCCACCATCATGACCGATCCGGAGATGGCCGACCGCACCTACATCGAGCCGCTGACTAAGGAATATTTGGCCGAGATCATCCGCATCGAGAGCGAGATGATCGGCGGCGCGCGCTTTGCCGTGCTGCCCACGGTTGGCGGCCAGACCGCGTTGAACCTCGCGGTGGAACTCGCCGACGGCGGCGTGCTCGACAAGTACAACGTCGAACTGATTGGCGCAAAGCTCGGCGCCATCAAGAAGGCCGAAGACCGCCTGCTGTTCAAAGACGCCGTCACCAAGATCGGTCTCGACGTGCCGAAATCGGCGCTCGTCAACAATCTGCGCGACGGCCTGGAGTTTTCCAACAAGATCGGCTTCCCGGTCATCATCCGGCCGTCGTTCACCCTCGGCGGCTCGGGCGGCGGCATCGCCTACAGCCGGGAAGAGTTGCTCGATCTTCTCTCGCGCGGACTCGACCTCTCGCCCGTGCACGAAGTCCTGATCGAAGAGTCGGTCCTCGGCTGGAAAGAATTCGAGCTGGAGGTGATGCGCGACCTCGCCGACAACGTCATCATCATCTGCTCGATCGAAAACTTCGATCCGATGGGCGTGCACACCGGCGACTCCATCACCGTGGCGCCCGCGCAGACGCTCACCGACCGCGAGTACCAGCGGATGCGCGACGCCGCCATCGCCATCATTCGCGAGATCGGCGTGGAAACCGGCGGCTCGAACATCCAGTTCGCTGTCTCGCCCACCACGGGCCGCATGGTGGTGATCGAAATGAACCCGCGCGTCTCGCGGTCGTCGGCCCTGGCCTCGAAGGCGACCGGTTTCCCGATCGCCAAGATCGCCGCCAAGCTCGCCGTCGGCTACACGCTCGACGAAATCCCGAACGACATCACGCGCAAGACGCCCGCGTGCTTTGAGCCCACGCTCGATTACGTGGTCGTCAAGATTCCCAAGTGGCAGTTCGAAAAGTTCCCCGGCGCCGACGAGAGCCTGGGCCCGCAGATGAAATCGGTCGGCGAGGCCATGGCCATCGGCCGCACCTTCAAAGAAGCGCTGATGAAGGGCATCCGGTCGCTGGAGACCGGCAAGTCGCTCGCCGCGGAAAAAATCGAACCGCGCATCCTCACCCAGCGCCTCGTCACCCCGCATCCCGAGCGGCTGTCCTACATCCGCTACGCGCTGCGCCAGGGCTACACGGTCAAGCAGCTGGCGCAGATGACCTCCATCGATCCCTGGTTTCTCTACCAGATGAAGGAGATCACCGACCAGCAGCTCGAGGTGGAGAAGCACCCGGTGGAGTCGGCCCCGACCGAAGTGCTGCGCGAGGCCAAGCGCATGGGCTTCAGTGACGAGCGCCTGGCCGAGGCGTGGCGCATGTCCGCCAATCGCGGTGCTGCGGAAAAGGTCCGCCACATGCGGGCGAAGCACGGCGTCCGCCCGGTGTACAAGCACGTGGACACCTGCGCCGCCGAGTTCGAGAGCTTTACGCCGTACCTTTATTCAACCTACGAGGAAGAGGACGAGGCGCCGCCGACGGCGAAAAAGAAAGTCATCATCCTCGGCTCGGGGCCGAACCGCATCGGGCAGGGCATTGAGTTCGACTACGCCTGCTGCCACGCGGCCTTCGCGCTGCGCGAAGACGGTTACGAGACCATCATGGTGAACTGCAACCCGGAGACGGTCTCCACCGATTACGACACCAGCGACCGCCTCTTCTTCGAGCCGCTCACGCTGGAAGACGTGATGGCGGTGTACGAACACGAGGCGGGGTCGGGTAGGAAAGAGAACAAGGCGCCGATCGGAATGATCGTCCAGTTCGGCGGGCAGACGCCGCTCAACCTCGCGCTGCCGCTCAAGGCTGCCGGCGTGCCCATCATCGGCACGTCGCCTGAATCGATCGACCTTGCCGAAGACCGCAAGCGCTTCGGAAAGCTGCTGGAAGAACTCAACATCCCGCAGCCGCCCGGCGCGATCGCAACCAGCCTCGACGAAGCCGTGGCCGCCGCGAACAAAGTCGGATATCCCGTGCTGGTCCGCCCCAGCTACGTGCTCGGCGGACGCGCCATGGTCATCGCCTACGACGACGCGGCCGTGCAGCAGTACATGACGCAGGCCGTGGAGTACTCGCAGGAGCGGCCCGTCCTGATCGACCACTTCCTGGAAGACGCCACCGAGATTGACGTGGACGCGCTCTCCGACGGCGAAGACGTGGTCATTGGCGGCATCATGCAGCACATCGAAGAGGCCGGCATACACTCCGGCGACTCCAGCTGCGTGCTGCCCGCGGTGGACATTCCGCAAGCCTGCCTCGACACCATCCGCGACTACACCTTCCGCCTCGCCCGCGCGTTGAAGGTCGTCGGCCTCATGAACATTCAGTACGCCATCCAGCACCAGAGGGTGTATGTCATCGAGGTGAACCCCCGCGCCTCGCGCACCGTGCCCTACGTCTCGAAAGCCACCGGCGTGCCGCTGGCCAAGATCGCCTCGCGCCTCATGACCGGGCGCAAGCTGCGCGAGTTTCTGCCGGACAATGTCGGGCGCGGCACCGACCTCTCCACCGGCCAGGGCTATTACGTGAAGTCGCCCGTGTTCCCCTGGTCCAAGTTCCCCGGCGTCGACACCGTCCTCGGCCCGGAGATGAAGTCCACCGGCGAGGTCATGGGCGTGGCCGCCACCTTCGGCGAAGCCTTCGCCAAGGCGCAGCTCGCCGCCGGCCAGCAACTGCCCGTCAGCGGCACGGTCTTCATCAGCGTGAACAAGCGTGACAAGCAGCACGTGGTCGAGCTGGCGCGCATCTTCGTGGACCTCGGCTTCAAGCTCGTCGCCACACACGGCACCGCCGACACGATCGAAGCCGCCGGACTCGCAGTCGAGCGCGTCTACAAGGTCAAGGAAGGCCGCCCGAATGTGGTGGACTTCATCAAGGGCGACAAGATCCAACTGATCGTCAACACCCCGCACGGCCCCGATCCCTACTTCGACGAGAAGGCCATCCGCCGCGCCGCCGTGCTGCGCCGCATCCCCGCCCTGACCACCATCAGCGCCGCCCGCGCCGCCGCCGAAGGCATCGCCGCCCTGCAGCGCGGCGAGGTCAACGTGCAGGCGCTGCAACAGCTGCACGCCGGACGCGAAGTGCTGCGCGCGAAGGGCTAAGGGCCCTCAACGCAGAGGACACAGGGACGCGGAAGAAACCACTCCTCAACACTTCCAGACGCAAATATTTCTTACCAGTCACCCTGAGCTCGCTTTCTTTGCGGCCGAAGGAGCCCGCGACCGCTTGAATATTCCGCGCCGCCCCAGGAGTCTCAGCCACGGCGGCTGACTTGTGACCCTTGTGTGGCCTTGGTGTCTTTTGTGGGAAAGCTGTTCCTCTGCGATCCTCTGCATCCTCTGGCCCCCTGCGTTGAAGCCCTCGGACCCGTTTACAATGCTTCCGCCATGAAGCGCCTTTTTCTCATCCTTTTTCTTGCCGCCTCCGCCCTCGCCCAATCACCCCGCCCGCTGCGCCCGGTCCACACCTTCTCCATTGTCGCGCGCGACCCGCAGACGGGCGAGATCGGCGCCGCGGTGCAGTCGCACTGGTTCTCGGTCGGCAGCAGCGTGATATGGGCCGAGCCCGGCGTGGGCGCCGTGGCCACGCAGTCGTTCATTGATCCCAGTTACGGGCCGAACGGCCTTGCGTTGATGAGGAACGGCAAGTCAGCCGGCGAAGCGCTGCAGGGGTTGCTGGCGATGGATTGCGGGAACAACGTGCGGCAGGTAGCGTTCATTGACGCGAAAGGTATGGTCGCAACCTGGACCGGCGCGGCCGATATTCCCGCCGCCGGCGGCATCGCCGGCAATCACAGCGGCGGCTTTTCCGCGCCGGGTTGCGGTTGCGGCGCCGCACCCGACTGCGCGCAGCCGGCAAAAGTTCCAACCAGCGGCGCAGGACAATTCGGCCACGACTTTGCCGTGCAGGCCAACCTTATGGCCAACAATCGCGTCTGGCCCGCGATGGACGAAGCTTTCCGCCAGACCAGGGGCGACCTGGCCGAACGCATGCTCGCCGCGCTCGACGCCGCGCAAGCCGCCGGCGGCGACATTCGCGGACGCCAGTCCGCCGCGCTCATTGTCGTTTCAGGCGACCGCAGCAAGCGTCCGTGGGAAAAAATCTTCGACGTCCGCGTGGACGACGCGCCACAACCGCTCGTCGAATTGCGCCGCCTGGTCGCGCTCCAGCGCGCCTACAACCACATGAACGCCGGCGACGCAGCCGTCGAGCGCAAAGACAACGAGGGCGCGCTGCGCCAGTACGCCGCCGCCGAGGCGATCGCCGCCAAGACCGATGGCGTGCCGCAAAGCCGCCTGGCCGAGATGATCTACTGGCACGCCGTCGCGCTGGTGAACATGAAGCGCGTGGACGAATCGCTGCCGCTGTTCAAGCGCGTCTTCCAGATGGACAACAACTGGCGCGAACTCACCCGCCGCCTGCCCAAAGTTGGCCTCCTGCCGGACGACGCGAAAGTGATCGACCGCATCGCGGCGCAGTAAGGCAACCTTCACCACAGACACAGAGGGCGCAGGGGCCCTGGCTTTCCTTCGTGTTCCTCTGCGTCCTCTGTGGTTCGAGGTTCTGTTTCAGCGGGAAGCGGGCGGCGCCGTATTGCTATACTCGAAGTTTCCCTATGAATACACACCTCAAGCTGTCCAACCCCGCCGAAGTTGAGACCGAATGTCTGGTGGCCGTCGTCCTCGACGCCGCCGATCCCAGGGAGAAAGACAAGAACAAGCCCGAGCTGCTGACCTCGAGCGACGCCGTGAAGTCCGCCGCCGCCGAACTCATCGCCAACGGCGAAGTGACCGGCAAAATCTTTGAGACCGTGATGCTCCACAAGCCGGCGGGACTCAAGGCCAGGCGTCTGCTGCTCGTCGGCGGCGGCAAAGCGGCGAACTTCAGTTCCCACGAACTGCGCAAGGTGGCGGGCACAGCCATCCGTTTTCTCAAGCCCAGGCAGGTCCGCAGCGCGGCAATGATTGCTCCCGAGAGTTGGATGGGCTCGGCCGACGCTGCCGCCCAAAGCACCCTCGTCTTCGAGCGCGGCGGCATCACCGATGCCGTCAAGGCCGTCGTCGAAGGCGCCTACGTGGCCGACTTCGATCCCGACACGTACCGCAGCGACCGCAAAGACCAGAGCATGCGCGACGTCACCGTCGTCGTCGGCGGCAAACATGATGAAGCGGCGCTGCGCCGCGCGCTCGACCAGGGACGCATCATTGGCGAATCGCAGAACTTCACCCGCGAGCTGGTGAACGAGCCCGGCAATCGCATGACGCCGACCATCCTCGGCAGGCGCGCCGCCGAGATGGTGCGCGAAATCTCCGCGCACGCCGATGGATTTCGCATCAGCTGCGACGTCTACAGCACCGACAAGCTGAAAGAACTGAAGATGGGCGCGTTCTTGAGCGTCTCGCAAGGCTCCGACGAACCGCCCGCGCTCATCATCATCAAGTACGAGCCGGTGGGCGCGCCGGAAAACCCGGTGATTGGCCTGGTGGGGAAGGGAATCACGTTCGATTCGGGCGGCATCTCCATCAAGCCCGCCGACGGCATGGAGAAGATGAAGTACGACATGGCCGGCGGCGCCGCCATGATCGGCGCCATGCGCGCCATCGCGCAGCTCAAGCCCAAGGTCAAGGTCACGGCCATCATCTGCGCCAGCGAAAACATGCCCTCCGGACGCGCGCAGAAACCCGGCGACGTGCAGATCGCCATGTCGGGCAAGTCCATCGAGATCATCAACACCGACGCCGAAGGGCGCCTCGTCCTCGCCGACGGCCTGCACTACGCCCGCCAGCTCGGCTGCACGCACCTCATCGACGCCGCCACCCTCACCGGCGCCTGCGTGGTCGCGCTTGGCATGGTGAATGCCGGCGTCTTTGCCAACGACGAAGACATCTACCAGCGCTTCAGCCGCGCCCTCCAGCGCTCCGGCGAAAAGATGTGGCGCCTGCCGCTCGACGACGAGTACCGCGAGGTCATCCGCTCCGGCATCGCCGACATCATGAACAGCGGCGGACGCTGGGGCGGCGCCGTTACCGCGGCCATGTTCCTCAAAGAGTTCGTCGAGACCACCCCCTGGATCCACCTCGACATCGCCGGGGTCGCCTGGATGGAAGAAAACAAGAGCTGGATCGCGAAAGGGCCTTCGGGGATTGCCGTGCGGTCCCTGGTGGAGTTCGTGACGGGATTCGAGAATGGCAGTGGAAAGTGAATCGTGGATACTGAAAGGCCCAGACCAAAAGCCCCGCGTCCCTGCGGGGCTTTTCACTATCCACGAATCACTATCCACTGAACTTCAGTCGCCCGCAATCCCCACCTCGCTGGGCCGCGTGCGTCCGGCGGGCAGGTCGGCGTCGCGCATTTTGTAGAGCAGGGCGCGATAGCTGATGTTCATGGCCCGGGCCGCACGTTTGCGGTTCCAGTTGTGGTTCTGGAGGACCTTGAGAATGATCTTGCGCTCCAGATCACGCGTCGCCTGCTTGGTGACCTTCTTCAGCGAAATCGTCCCGTCGATGGGAACGTCCACATCGAATGAGCTCGATTCGCGCTGCGCCAGCTCGCCCGCGATCGCCTCCTCGGCGCCCAGGATGACGTAGCGCTTCATCAGGTTCGCCAGCTCACGGATGTTGCCCGGCCAGTGATACTTCTGCAGCGTCTGCATCATGTGCCCGGAGAGCATCTTCACGCGGCGGCCGTATGCCATGTTGTAGGTTTCGATGAAGTAGTGGATCAGCTCGGGCAGGTCGTCTTGGCGCTCGCGCAGCGGCGGCAGCGAGATGTTCACCACGTTGATGCGGTAATACAGGTCCTGCCGGAACGTGCCGGCGATGATCTCGTCTTCCAGCGCGCGGTTGGTGGCGCACACGACGCGGACTTCGACTTTCTTGTCTTCCTGCGCGCCGATCCGGGAGAACTGCCCGTCCTGGAGCAGTTGCAGGAGCTTGGCCTGCAGCCCGAGCTCGAGCTCGCCGATCTCGTCGAGGAACAGCGTGCCCCGGTGCGCCATCTCGACACGGCCGGGCTTGGAGCCCTGCGCGCCGGTGAAGGCGCCCTTCTCGTATCCGAACAGCTCGCTCTCCATCAGCGTGCCGGGAATGGCGGGGCAGCTCACCTTCACGAACGGCCCGTTCGACCACGGCGACCGCCGGTGCAGCAGGTTGGCGATGATCTCTTTGCCCGTGCCGCTTTCGCCCTGCACGAGCACGGAGACGTTTGCG
Source organism: Terriglobales bacterium (assembly GCA_035651995.1). NCBI lineage: Bacteria > Pseudomonadati > Acidobacteriota > Terriglobia > Terriglobales > Terriglobales bacterium. The sequence goes on from DASRER010000042.1 coordinate 54,321, forward strand.
CCCGAGACCTTCTCCAGCTTCGCCTGGATCTCGCGCATGGCGCTGGTGCGACCAAAAATGACGGCCTCCGGCGGCATCTGGTCGCCAGTGCCGTTGAAACCGGAGCTGGAAGCAACGCTCGACATGGGTTCGGCTCCCCTCTGTAGCCGAAAAACTTTGCAAGAAAACATCAGTTTACTTGCACTCTGAACGCCAAAGCCGGTTTCCCGGAATCCGCCCACTGCCAAAAACCTACGCCTCGCGTAAGTCGCTGATTCTGCGTTCGAAGGCTAAGTTTATTCACTTGATTCCTCTCGCGGCCTGCAACGACGGCCACGTGCCCTTGCCGCTGCAATGTGAAAAGTATTTCACATCCTGATGAGTTCTGGGCAAAGTTCTTTCTTTCGTTCGCATCCCGTTCAAACTACTGGAGATAGTCGTACACTTGCGCCCTGTCGGCTGCGTTTTTCTGCCAGTTCCGGAGCCCGAAATGGAAAAGTGCTTTCGCATTAGGTGAAAGTGTTTTTGACTTTCCGGCACTTTTGGGCGAGAATTCAATACGTTACGGAGCAAGTCGTTGGCATGCGCTCCCAGGATTCTCCCCCCGGTCGTGCCTGCGGAAGAGAATTACCGAAACGCTTCCAGGGCATTCGCCGTGCCCCCAACCTGGTGTTCTTCGTTCAAGAAGCAAAGCGGCGCGAGCCCGGTCAATTTTCGGGGGAGAGCAAGTGTCGGTCGATGAACAGCTGATAGCGCCGGAAGGGACCACGGAAGACGCTCTGCAGAGCGAATTCCGGCGCCGCGCCATCGCGCTGGCTTCCGTGGCGCACGAGCTGAAGACCCCGCTGGCCGTGATGGCTGGCTACACCGATCTGCTGCTCAGCGGCGGCGTGGGTCCGCTGAATGCCCGCCAGCGCCGCGTGCTGGAAGAAATGCAGTCCAGCGGCGAGCGGCTGCGCAAGTTCGTTGACGACTTCCTCGCCTTCAGCGCCATTGAGACCGGCAAGCTGAAAATGAACTACGAGGTGGCCGACATCAACGGCAGCCTCTCGGAAGTTTGCAGCTTCTGGCTCACGCGCTTTAAGGAAAAAGGCGTCGCCTGTTATTTCCTGCCGTCGAGCGCGATCGAGCCATTCGCCTTCGACTCACTGAAGGTCCAGCACGTGGTCTCCAACCTGTTGCAGAACGCGCTGAAGTTCACGCCCGAACAAGGCACGGTGTATGTCTCGGTGGAGCCGTTTTTCTGGGAGCGGCGCACCGATGTGGGACAAGCCGCCATCAACGAGCGCCGCGGCCATATCGACCGGCTCTACAACTCGGTGTGCATCAGCGTGGCCGATACCGGCCCCGGCATCGCGCCGGAATACCATCAGGAAATTTTTGAGGACTTCCGCATGTTGCCTTACTCGCGCAACCTTGGCGCCGGCAACGGCCTGGGGCTGGCCATTGCCCGCCGGCTCGTGCAGGCGCACGACGGTAAGATCTGGATCGAGAGTGAACCCGGTATGGGCAGCAAGTTCTCGTTCGTTATTCCCGTGAAACCCGCCAACGAAAGGTAAGGATGAGCACCCAACCGAGCATTCTCGTAGTGGACGACGAACCCAGCATGTTGCGGTACATGCAGACGCTGCTGGAGATGGACCAGTATCGCGTGGAAACCGCAACCAACGGCATGGACGCGATCCGCCGCGTGGAACAGAATCCCGCTCCCGACGTCATCCTGCTCGACCTGCTCATGCCGCACATGGACGGCCTGCAGACGCTCGAGCGCTTCCGCCAGATCAAGCCGTCGGCCAAGGTTGTGATGCTCTCCTGCGTGAGCGACACGCGGAAAGTGGTCGAAGCCATCCGCCTGGGCGCGCAGGATTACCTCACCAAGCCGTTTCACAAGGCCGATCTCGATTCCGTGTTGAAGCGCCTGCTCAAGCCTGAAGCCGGCAGGCAGCCCGCGGCCGAGGCCATGACCGGCGAGGTGGAAGAACTGGGCGAGGACCTGTACTTCGTCGCCGCCAGCCCCGCGATGCGCAAGATTCGCGCGCAGATCGGCCTGGTCGCCAGCGTGGACATCCCGGTGCTTCTGCTGGGCGAAAGCGGCACGGGAAAAGAGATTCTGGCGCGGCTCATCCACAAGATGTCGCCGCGCGCGCACCGCAGCTTCCTGAAGGTGAATTGCGCCGCATTGCCCGCCGACCTGCTGGAGAGCGAACTGTTCGGATACGAGCCCGGCGCGTTCACCGGGGCCGATCGCAGCAAGCCGGGTAAGTTCGAGCTGTGCAACAAGGGCACGTTTCTGCTCGACGAAGTCGGCGAGATGCCGCCCACGCTGCAGGCCAAGCTGCTGCACGTTCTGCAGGACCAGCAGTTTTCACGGCTGGGCGGCCGCAGCACCATCCGCGTGGATGTGCGCGTGCTCGCCGCCACCAACATTGACATCCAGCAGGCCATCAACGAGCGCCGCTTCCGCGAGGACCTCTATTACCGCCTGAACGCCTTCACGCTGCGCATTCCGCCGCTGCGCGAGCGCAAGGAAGAAATCCCGCTGCTGCTCAAGCACATGATGACCCGCATCGCCGAGAACTACGCCACGCCCCCGCTGGCCTATTCACCCGCGCTGCTGGAGGCGTGCCAGCGCTACGAGTGGCCGGGCAACCTGCGCGAGCTGGGCAACTTCGTGAAGCGCTACCTGGTCCTGCGCGATGAAGGCCTCATGATCGCCGAACTGCGCAGTGGCAAGACGGACATGGGTGCGTCGCAAAACGAGGCGCCCGCCGCAACCGGGCAGCGTCCCGGCGGGCTCAAATCGCTGGTGCGCAGCCTGAAAGACCAGGCCGAAGAAGAGGCCATCCGCCGCACCCTCGACCAGACCAACTGGAACCGTAAGACGGCGGCCATGATGCTGAACATCAGCTACAAGGCGCTGCTCTACAAGATTCGCCAGTACGGGATTGAGGCGCCGAAAAACTCCCGCCTGCGGCCGGGCAAGCCCCTGGTCTGAAGCCGCTCGCGCAGCGCAGTCGGCGTTGCAGGAGAGCGGCCCCTGGATACCAGCTCTTAGCTGTTGGCTTTTTGACCAGACCGTGCCCGCTGTTCGACAAGCGCTGCTTCCTGCGCCGGCCCGAAGAAAGCCAAGAGCCAGGGGCGAACTGCGGCTTTCCCCAAAATCCAAACACCCTTCTCGCGGGAAGGGTGTTAGGCGCTGCGACTTGTAGTGGGCCGGATTGGCTATTGCTCAGTTTCCAGAAACTGATAATGGTCAATCATCGCGGCAATGCCGACTTTCCCCGGTCTTTCACGCTCAACCCGAACCACTCTGCCTTTACAGTGCACCCGGATACTTTGGGTCATTGTAATCTCGGGTGGCAGCGTAAGAGTGAACTCGATGGGGGAGTTCTCTGAAACATCGGAATCCAAATAGATAAAAACCCCCCGCGCGCTCACGTCCTTCGTGATGGCGAGAACTTCCTGCCCGTCTTCGGGTGCCTTCACCTGAACCGGCAACTGCATAGAAAATCGACGCATGTGCCGCTGGTCCTTAGCGGACTTAGCGGACTCAACCATCGGTTCTCCCCCTGTTCTTACCACAGACGGTTCTCCTGTTGTGGAAAACAGGAGCACTTGCTATTCCAAAGCTCGCACCACGGTTTGCACAACCGCAATACCAGTTAAGTGACTGATTCTGTGGCAAATGTGACCCTCGTCGCCACGTTTCAAATACCCCTCAACGACAATTCCATTCGCCCTTTCTGCAAAAACGTGCAGCTTCGACCCCGCCTCAAACCCCGCTCTGGAAGGGCATCTGGCCCGGTTTCGCCGCAATCTAAGGTCTCGTCAGCCGGTGCCAATTCACTGATTGGGGGCCTGGAATGCCTGGGTTTGTCAAAGACGTCACCGAAATCCGCCAGCGCGCCGAACAGAAAATCGAAGAAGGGGCTGTCACCGGGGCTTACGGCGGCGACGTGGGCCACACCGTTTCCATTCTCAACGAGGCCCTGGCTACAGAGATCGTCTGTGTTCTGCGTTACATGCACCATTATTTCATGGCGACCGGTGTGCATGGGTCGTCGGTGGCCGCTGAATTCAAAGAACATGCCGACGACGAACGCGGGCACGCCGACCGCATTGCCGAACGCATCCAGCAGCTCGGCGGCAAACCCGACTTCAACCCGCGCTCCCTGCTGGAGCGCTCGGTTTCGCAGTACGTGGAAGGCGAGACGCTGGCCGGCATGATCCGCGAAGACCTCATCGCCGAGCGCATCGTCATCGAGGTCTACCAGAAAATGATTCGCTACTTCCGCGACAACGATCCCACCACGCGCGTCCTGATCGAGGGCATCCTGTCCGACGAGGAAGAGCACGCCAGCGACCTGGCCGATCTGCTGTACATCGTCGATCCGGAAACCGGCAGGACCGAGGTTAAGGACCCGGAAGCGAGCCCGCTGACGCTCGAGCAGCGGCGCGGGCAACAACTGAGCCAGCGCCGAGGCGCGCAGTCGGAAAGCGTCGAGGAAGAGGAGCCGGCCGCGGCGCACGCCGGCCACGCCGGCAACCGCCCGCGTCCGCGGCAGTACGAAGATGCGCCCACCGAAGCGCCGGCGGCGCGTCCGGGTGAAACATCCGGCGGCACACGCGCGGTACGCGTCACCAAGCCCAATCGCAAGAAACGCGCGGCCTAGCCAACTCGTCGTGAAACCCGGCCTTGGGCTGAAATGTTTCGTAAAAATGCGCGGGTGCCCCACGTTCGCGCGGCGTTCTGTGCCGCGCTAACGCGCGCCTCGTCCCCCGGACGCCCCGTCCCCAGGCCCTTGATTTGGAAATCTTCCGCGCCCGCGTGGAGTCCCAGAACCCTCGCGGGCGACCGCCCTGCCGCCCTCGTTGGCGCTGGACGGGATTCAACGCCGCCCGCATCGTAGTTTTCCCTTCCGCGTTGAGCTTTCCTCCCTTAGCATCGCCGAATGCATTCGGCCCTGGTCCGCCACTTAGCCCCGTTCCTCGCCCTCATTGTTATCGCTGCGGTCGCGCACGCCCAAGGCCCCCTCGACCGCCAGCCCGGACGCAGCGTGGTCCGCGCCGAGCACGGTATGGTCGCAACGTCGCAACCGCTGGCCACGCAGGTGGGCCTCGACGTCCTCAAGCGCGGCGGCAACGCGGTGGACGCCGCCATCGCCGTCGCCGCCATGCTCAATGTGACCGAGCCGATGATGACCGGCGTCGGCGGCGACATGTTCGCCATCGTCTACTGGAAGAAAACCGGCGAGCTGAAGGGATTGAACGCCAGCGGCCGCGCCCCGCGCGCCCTCACGCTCGACTACTTCCAGAAGCGCGGCATCACGAAGATGCCGCAGTTCGGCATGGAGAGCATCACCGTCCCCGGCGCGTTCGACGGCTGGACCACGCTGCTCGCCAAGTACGGGACCATGAAGCTGCCCGACCTGCTGGCGCCGGCGATCGCCACCGCCGAAAACGGCTTCCCGGTGATGGAAAAGTGCGCCGAGGACTGGGAAGAAATCGTCCCGCGGCTGCGCCAGAACGCCGACATCGCCGCCCAATACTTACCCGACGGCCGCGCCCCGCATCCCGGCGAAATCTTCCGGGCGCCGAACCTGGCGCGCACGCTGCGCACGCTCGCCAACGGCGGCCGCGACGCCTTCTACAACGGCGAAGTAGGGCGCCGGATCGTCGCCTACATGCAGTCGCACGGCGGTTTTCTCACCATGGACGACCTGGCTGCGCAGCACGCTGAGTGGGTTGATCCCATCTCCACCACCTACCGCGGCTACACCGTCTACGAGCTCCCGCCCAACGGGCAGGGAATCACCGTCCTGATCGCGCTCAACATCCTCGAGGGCTACGACCTGGCGGCGATGAAGTCGCGGCCCGATGCCTACTACCACACGCTCATCGAGGCGCTGAAGGTGGCGTTTGCCGATCGCAACCGCTACATCGCCGACCCGAAATTCGCCAGGGTGCCGGTCGCCGAGCTGCTGAGCAAAGACTACGCCGCCCGCCGCCGCCAGCTCATCCGCGCCGACGCCGTCCTGAACTCGCCGCCTGCCGGCCTGGCTGCCGCCGCCAGCGAAACCACGTACTTCACCATCGTGGACAAAGACGGCAACGCCGTCTCGTTCATCAACTCGCTGTATGAGCACTTCGGCAGCGGCATCGTCGCGGGCGACACGGGGATCATCATGCAGGACCGCGGCGGCGGCTTCTCCCTCGATCCCGCCAGCCCGAACGTGATCGCGCCCGGCAAGCGGCCGTTCCACACCCTCATCCCGGCCATGGTGTTCAAAGACGGCAAGCTTTTCATGTCCTTCGGCGTGATGGGCGGCGCCATGCAGGCCCAGGGACACGTCCAGTTGCTCACCAACCTCATCGACCTCGGCATGCCGCTGCAGCAGGCCATGGAAACGCCCCGCTTCCGCTACGACGGCGAAGACAAGGTCTACCTCGAAGACGAGATGGGCAGCGACGTCCTGGGCAAACTCATCGCCCGCGGACACAAGCGCCTGCAACCGCGGCGCAACCAGATGGGCGGCGGCCAGGCGATCATGATCGACCAGAAGACCGGCGCGCTGCTCGGCGCCTCCGACAACAGAAAGGATGGAATGGCGCTGGGCTGGTAAACGTGAAAGGCAATAAAGAACATGAGGCAAAAGTAAGGCCCGAGACACCAGGCGGGCAACACCGCCTGTCCTTGGTCTCTTACTTTTTCCTTTTGCCTTGTTCTTTCCCCGAGACGTCCCACGCCTGATTCAGCCACTCGATGGCGTCGTGCAGATCGGCATCTGACCCCATCTGAAATACCGCCCACTGTTGCTTTCCGCCCATCACGCCCATGGCGATCCGCTTGTCAGTGGCGACGCGCTGGAAAACCCTCTCCGGCGCGCCCTTGAGCTTGAAGATAAAGCCATTCGCTGTGCGCAAGCCGCGCGTCCGCGGCAGCGCAGCGAAGATCTGCGCTCCGCGATAGAACGCGCGCATGCCGAACATCGCACGCTCGGAGACGCCCGGCAGGGAAGCGATCTCGCCGGCCAGCATCGCCGACCAGCGCTGCATCTCGTCGCTGGTCTTGACCATCGCCGGCCGTTGGCGCGCATGCATCGCCTTGCGAGGGCCCCGGGTGTGACGAGCCTTAGGAATGGGGTTCCTCCGCTTCTCCGCGCCTCTGCGGTGAAAACTAGTTCTTCAAATTCGCCATCAGCCGCTCGATCTCGGCCTTCACGTCGGCCGTGGGAGGCAGCAGCGGCAGGCGTGGCGGGCCGCCATAGTATCCGTTCAATTCCATGGCGTACTTGAGCCCGGCAATCCCAAACTCAGCGGCCACGCGCTTCGACGGCCCGGTGATGCGCTCCTGCTTCTCGCGCGCCAGCACTGCATTGCCTTCCTTGAACGCGGTGTAGACCTCGTAACACGCTGTCGGCGCCGCCGACGCGAACGCCAGCACCGCCCCCACGCCTCCGGCTTCCAGCGACGGCAGCAGCGTATGCGCCGAGCCCACCAGCACCTGGAACCCGACTTCCTTGGAACGTGTCTTCAGCTTCGGCGCGGTTGCCACGGCTGCGGGCGGCGACGCGCCAACCAGAGCCGCGGGCGAAATCAGATCGCCGCTACCGCCATTGGCAGGCGCGGCTTTCATCCGTCCGGTCACGGCGAGAAAAACGTCGGTGACCTCGGCGCTGCGCTTCACATGCCGCGTCGCTTCCACCAGCGCGCGCACTTTCTCCACGTTGCCGCTCGACTCCTTGATCCCGATGATGTTCCGATGCTCGGCCAGTTGCGCCACCACCTCCACCGGCAGGTCGTAAGCGGTGAAGGGCGGCACGCTGTAGAGCACCACCGGCAGCGGCGAGCGGTCGGCCACGGTGCGGTAGTAGGCCAGCAGGTTTTCCGGCTTCATCGACGGGCGATAGAAGTGCGGCGTGCGGACCAGCGCCGCGTCGTAGCCCAGCTTGGCGGCGTACTCGATGAGCAGCAGCGTGTTGCGCGCCGATTCCACGCCCGTTCCCGCCAGCAGAACTTTCTCCGGTTCCGCCGCCTCGCGGGCCACGCGCAGCACCTGGCGGTATTCGTCGTCGTTCAGCATCACCGCCTCGCCCGTCGAGCCCAGGATCACCATCCCGGCGACCGGCGTGCGCGAATACAGCGCCACGTTGTGCTCAAGCTTCTTCGGATAAAACGCGCCGTCGCGGTCAAACGGGGTGGTCAGAGGCGGAAAGATGCCGTGCAGAAACATGCGAACATTCTACCGCTCCATTCACTACCGACGTCATCCTGAGCGAGCGCGGAGCGCGAGTCGAAGGGTCCCTGCCTCACCCCGGGGTTAAGCTCTTGGGCGAAGCATTCACCCGCCAGCGCGTCAAGACCTCCAAACTAATCACGCCCGCTAGGCCCGCCTTCCTCTCGCGATCGCCGCCCGCGCCTCGCGGTCGGCGACCTTACGACGCTCGGTCTCGCGCTTGTCCCAGAGCTGTTTGCCCTTGGCCAGGGCGAGTTCCACCTTGACTCGTCCATTCCTGAAGTAGAGCCGCGTGGGAATCAGCGTGAGCCCGCGCTGCTGGGTCTTGCCGATGAGTTTTTTCAGCTCCTCACGATGGACCAGCAGCTTTCGCGTGCGCAGGGGCTCGTGGTTGTAGATGTTGCCGTGCTCGTAAGGCCCGATGTGCAGGTTCAGGAGCCAGAGTTCGCCGTCTTTGATGATCCCGTATGCGTCTTTCAGGTTGGCCCGTCCGGCGCGCACCGACTTGACCTCGGTGCCGAACAGGACGATGCCCGCTTCCATCTTCTCCAGCAGGTGATAGTTGTGCCCGGCGGCGCGGTTCTGGGCCGCATCGCGCTCGCCCGCAGCCACCGGATCGCGGCGCACGTTCTTTGGCGGGTTCTGGCGCGCCTGTCTGGTGGTTGGACGGTTCATGACGTCAAAATGGTCCGGAATTCATCATCGTAGCAGCACGCCTCATACCCGCCGGCGCGCTTTTGGCGACTTTTGATGCTATACAATAATCGGCCCATGCAATCGAGCTTTTGCGCGTCGTTCTTCTTCTGTGCATCCAAAGGAGCACGATGAGACGAGCTTTCCCCTGGCTTGCCTTCCTCCTGTTGCTCGCCGTCAGCCTCCCGGCGCTGGCCGATAAGGCCAAGGACTTTTTTCAGAAGGGCCGCGCCGCCGAGTCGTCTGAAAAATACGAAGAAGCCTACGACTTCTACCGCCAGGCCCACGCCCTCAAGCCGCGCGACATCCAGTATCGCGCCGCCTACGAGCGCGCCCGTTTTCTGGCCGCCGCCTCGCACGTCCACAAGGGCCAGTTGCTGCGCGACGCGGGCAAGCTGCAGGAGGCGATGGCCGAATTCGAGAAAGCTCTCGAAATCGATCCCTCCAGCTTCATCGCCAAGCAGGAGATCAACCGCACGCGCGACATGATCAACGCCGGCGCCGCGCCGCCCGCCGCCAGGCGCCCGAGCGAGATCACCAGGTCACTGGCCACGGCCCAGGGCCCCGCAGAGCTGCAGCCGCTCTCCACCGCGCCCATCACCGCGCTCAACATGAACGATGACGCCAAGATCATCTTTCAGACGCTGGGGCAGCTGGCGGGCATCAACGTGCTGTTCGATCCCGACTACGTTTCGCGCCGCATACCGGTGAAGCTGGCCAACGTCAGCATCGGCGAAGCGCTCGACATCGTGAGCTTCCAGTCGCGCAGCTTCTGGCGCCCGGTCACATCGAACACCATCTTCGTCAGCAACGACACGCAGCAGAAGCGCCGCGACCTGGAGCAGGTCGTCCTGAAGACCTTCTATCTCTCGAACCTGGTGGCGCCCACCGAGGTGCAGGACGTGACCAACGTCTTGCGCACCGTGCTCGAGATCCAGAAGATGCAGCCGCTGCCTTCGCAGAACGCGATCGTGGTGCGCGACACGCCCGACAAGGTCGCGCTGGCGCAGAAGCTGATCGACGACTTCGACAAGGCCAAGCCCGAAGTCGTGATCGACGTGGCCGTGTTGCAGGTCCGCCGTGACAAGCTGCGCGACCTGGGCATCAAACCGCCCACCAGCGCCACCATCGCGCTGCAGAACAACGTTCCGGCCAGCACCGGCACGACCACGACCGGCGGCGGACAATCGGCCAGCGCCACCAACAGCATCAACCTGAACCAGCTGGCCAACATCAACGCGACCAACTTCCAGGTGACCATCCCGCCGGCCACCGCCACCGCGCTGCTCAACGACAGCAACTCGCGCGTCATCCAGAACCCGCAAATCCGCGCCACCGACGGCGTGAAGGCCTCGCTCAAGATCGGCGACCGCATTCCCGTTGCCACCGGCTCGTTCCAGCCGGGCATCGGCGGCGTGGGCGTGAACCCGCTGGTCAACACGCAATTCCAGTACATCGACGTCGGCGTGAACATCGACATTACTCCGCGCGTGTACGCCGATCGCGAAGTCGGCATGAAGCTCTCGCTGGAAATTTCCTCCGTCACCTCGCAGACCAACATCGGCGGCGTCAACCAGCCCATCATCGGACAGCGCAAGATCGAGCACGACATTCGCCTGAAGGAAGGCGAGGTCAACGTCCTCGGCGGCATCCTCGAGCAGCAGGACATTCGCAGCGTCAGCGGCATTCCCGGGCTCGCCCAGATTCCGTTCTTCAAGTACTTCTTTTCCGATAACAGCAAAGAGATCATCGACAACGAAATCGTCTTCGTGCTGGTGCCGCACATCGTGCGCATTCAGGACATCAACGACCTGAACCTGCGCGCGCTCGACGTTGGCACCGCCAACGCGGTTGAGTTGCGCCACAAGGCGACGCCCGGTGGCGGCGCGCCGGCGGTCACTCCCGCGGCCCAACCCGGGCAGCCATCGCCCCAGCCGCAGCCTGCCACGCCGCCGCCAGCTCCGCCGGCGCCGGCTCGTGGCGAGGGAGCGCCGGTTCCCGCCTCGCTCGCGTTCGATCCCGCAACCATGGCTCCGGCCGCCAACTCCACGTTCACCATCAACGTGGTCGTGCGCGGCGCGCAGGACCTCTCCACCGTCCCGGCACAACTCACCTTCGATCCGGCCAAGCTCCAGCTGCTGAACGTCTCGCAGGGCTCGTTCCTCTCGCGCGATGGCCAGGTGGTGGTGCTCACGCACCGTGAGGACAACGGCACGATCGTAATGAGCGCTTCACGGCCGCCGCGCACGCCCGGCGTCTCCGGCGACGGCCCCGTCTTTACCCTGACCTTCATGGCCAAGGAACCCGGCAGCACGAACCTGGTGCTCAGCCGCGGCGCCGGACGCAACAGCGGCGACCAGCCGGTCCCGCTCTCCGGCGCGCAGGCCGTGGTCGCGGTGCGCTAAGCCATGCTTCGCAGGATCAGAACGGATGTCATGCTGCGCGGGCCCCGGGCGTGTAGCGAGGGGCGGGCCGAAGCATCCCTGCCTGGTTCCGGGACTTGGGGCGAGCAGGAACACGCCGCAGGCGCTCCACGTTCACGCCGCGGTCGGTGGGGCGTGAACGTCGGGAAACGGCGCTCCCAGCGCGGTCTCACTCTGGTCGAGCTGATCGTGGCCATCACCATCCTGGCCGTCCTGACCAGCGCGGCCATTCCCATCGTGCGCATCCAGATCGTGCGGGAAAAGGAGCGCGAGCTACGGCGCGACCTGTGGGAGATGCGCGACGCCATTGACCGCTACAAAGATGCCGCCGACCGCGGCGCTTTCCAAACCAAGCTGGGCAGCGAAGGTTACCCGCCCGATCTGGAAACGCTGGTGAACGGCGTGGACGTGCAGGGCAAGAAACTCCGCTTCCTGCGCCGCATCCCGGTTGACCCGATGACCGGCAAGAACGAATGGGGCCTCCGCAGCATGCAGGACGATCCCGAATCCGACTCCTGGGGCGGCCAGAATGTGTTCGACGTGCACTCGAAAGCGGAGGGCACGGCGCTGGATGGGACGAAGTACAAGGAGTGGTGAAGAGCCAGGTTTCACGTTTCACGTTTCGCGTTTAACGACACTAAGGAAATGGGACACTCATACAAAGACTTGATCGCGTGGCAGAAGGCGCGAAAGCTCGCGGCCGAAGTGTATCGAGTTACCCAAGACTTTCCTGTAAAGGAGATGTACGGGCTTACGGCGCAGCTTCGCCGCGCCGCCATTTCCGTGGTGTCCAATATTGCCGAAGGCCAGGGAAGGTTGACCAAAGGTGAATTCATTCACTTCCTCGGTCAGGCGCGCGGTTCGCTACTGGAGGTCGAAACGCAACTATTTGTCGCATTCGACCTTGGCTATCTCTCGGAAGCTGACCTCAAGAGAATGGAGCGGGAAACTGGTGACGTCCTTGGCCTAGTGAACCGGCTGATTGCCTCACTCAGAGCTAGAGCTGCGGGGGCAGAAACGTGAAACGTGAAACGCGAAACGTGAAACGGTTCCAGCGCGGCTTCACCCTCATCGAGCTGATGATCGTCATCAGCATCATCGTCATCCTCATTTCCGCCGCGATGCCGATGTACAACCAGTCCATCATCCGGGCGCGCGAGGCGGTGCTGCGCGACGACCTTTTCACCCTGCGCTCGGTCATCGACCAGTTCACCCTCGACAAGCAGCGCGCACCGCAATCACTCGACGAACTCGTGCAGGAGCACTACCTCAAGGCGATTCCGAAAGACCCATTCACCAACTCATCGGAGACCTGGCAGGTCACGCAGGAAGACACCATCATGAGCGTGGACCAGACGCAGCCCGGCATCAGCGACGTCCACAGCGGCTCCAATCTGGTCGGCTCCGACGGCAGCGCCTACAGCTCCTGGTAACCACGGCGACACGGACAATACGGAGGACGCGATGACTCGGAATGAGCTCTTCGAGGCCTACTTGAAAATTGGGAACTTTTGGGCCAAGCGGCACGATGAACGCCGACAATACGAGTGGAAGCTGACGATTGGGTTGTGGGCCATCATTGTGGCAGGGTTGGTGCAACCCGACAAGTTGCGGGTCTTGCCCGAAACTGCAATCCGGTTGACCCTCTTGGGAATTTGGATCCTATATTGCTTCGGTTGGCTCTTGCCGTTGTGGGAACGAAACAACTCAGATAAACGTCAGGCTCTTGATGCCATTGAAGAATGCAACAAACTATTAGACGACGCATCCTATCAGCCACGTCCGCCTAAGAGACCCAAGAAGCCACCCGTCCGTAAGTTCATAGGCGATTGGGCTATGCGATTTCAAGCCCTTGCCACGGGAGTGCTGCTTCTGTTGCTGTCGTCGATTATAACGCGCTAGCCAATAAGTCTTCGGGAATTCGGTGATGCCAGAATACTAGGTTCCGCTCCGCCCGCTCGCGGGCGCGCCTCAGCTGGCGAAGCCAGCGTCACATTCAGTAGCCCACAGCGTAAGCTGTGGGCAAAAGTCCTCGACTCATGAAGCTCGCGAAGCGAGCGGCACGGCCACCGGTTGCCATCACCTCGCTACCCCCACTACCATCCCATTCAATGCCCACGGCCACCGACATCTCGTCGTACACCCCCATCACCGCCCCCCGCGGCAACCAGCTCTCCTGCAAAGGGTGGGCACAGGAAGCCGCCATGCGCATGCTCATGAACAACCTCGACGAAGAGGTGGCCGAGCGCCCGCGCGACCTGGTGGTCTACGGCGGCACCGGACGCGCGGCGCGCAGCTGGGAGTGCTACCACGCCATCGTGCGCTCGCTGCAGTCGCTGGCCAGCGACGAGACGCTGCTCGTGCAATCGGGCAAGCCGGTGGGCATCTTCCGCACACACGACTACGCCCCGCGCGTGCTCATCGCCAACTCCAACCTGGTTGGACACTGGTCCAACTGGGAAAAATTCAACGAACTCGAACGCGCCGGCCTGATGATGTACGGCCAGATGACCGCCGGCTCATGGATCTACATCGGCTCGCAGGGCATCATCCAGGGCACGTTCGAGACCTTCTCCGCCGCCGGGAAAAAACACTTCGGCGGCGACCTTGAAGGCAGGCTCATTGTCTCGGGCGGCATGGGCGGGATGGGCGGCGCGCAGCCGCTGGCCGCCACCATGACCGGCGCGGCGTTTCTCGGCATTGACGTTGACCCCGAGCGCATCAAGAAGCGCCTCAAGACCGGTTACTGCGACTTCATGGTCAACTCGCTCGACGAGGCGCTGCGCATCCTGAAGAACGCCGTGCGCAAGAAGGAAAACGTTTCCGTCGGGCTGGTAGGGAACTGCGCCGAGATCATTCCCCAACTCGCCGAGCGGGGCGTGGTGCCCGACATCCTCACCGACCAGACCTCAGCCCACGACCCGCTCAACGGCTACATTCCTGCCGGACTCAGCGTGGATCAGGCCGCCGAGCTGCGCGCACGCGATCCGCGCGCCTACCAAGAGCGCTCGCTCGATTCCATCGCGCGCCACGTCGAGGGCATGCTGGCGCTGCAGAAAATGGGCTCGGTCACCTTCGACTACGGCAACAACATCCGCACGTTCGCCTTTCAGCGCGGCGTGAAGAATGCCTACGATTTTCCCGGCTTCGTGCCGGCGTACATCCGTCCGCTGTTCTGCGAAGGCCGCGGCCCGTTCCGCTGGGTGGCGCTCTCCGGTGACGCATCCGACATCGCCGCCACCGACGACCTTGTCCTGCAACTGTTCCCGCGCGACCGCGTCCTCGGCCGCTGGATCGCCCTTGCGCGCAAGCGCATCCGCTTCCAGGGCCTGCCGGCGCGCATCTGCTGGCTTGGCTACGGCGAGCGCGCCGAATTCGGACTCGCCATCAACGCCATGGTGCGCGACGGCAAACTCAAAGCGCCCATCGTCATGGGGCGCGACCACCTCGACACCGGCTCGGTCGCCTCACCTTTCCGCGAAACCGAGTCCATGCGCGACGGCTCCGACGCCGTGGCCGACTGGCCGCTGCTCAACGCCCTGCTCAACACCGCCAGCGGCGCCTCGTGGGTCTCGATCCACAACGGCGGCGGCGTCGGCATCGGATACTCCCAGCACGCCGGCCAGGTCACCGTCGCCGACGGCACCGGGCAGATGGCCCGCCGCATCGAGCGCGTCCTCACCAACGATCCGGGCATCGGCGTCGCCCGCCACGCCGACGCCGGCTACGAGGAAGCGATCGCTTTTGCGGACAGCAGAGGCGTGACAGTTCCCATGAAGAAATGAATCTCCCGCCGCTTTGAAGGGGTGCGGCTTCCAGCCCCGCGTTCCAGGCTTGATACGTGAACGGCTTCAGCCGCTGAGGTGTTTTCAGTCGCCCTAAGATGGCCTGCGGGCCCGCTCAAGGCCCAGTAGAAAAACCTTAGTACTTGATCCGACCGGACTAAGCCTCTCCCCCTGCTCCCCTGGGGCCAAGCACCCTCACCCGCTAGGACTAAGTCCCGATTCTCCGCGCAGCCGCGCATCGCTACTCTCGCCGCGTTCCCATCCGGAGAGTCGCTTGCGCTTCCGCCGAGTTCTCGCCGCCGTGCTGCTGTTCGCCGCCACCGCCTTCTCCCAGACGCAGGACTTCACCGTCGTCGCGCTCCCCGACACGCAGCACTACTCCAAGTACTACCCGGCGATCTACGCCGCGCAAACGCGCTGGATCGTGCAGAACGCCGCCGCGATGAACATTCAGTTCGTCCTCGGCCTGGGTGACATCGTGGACGACGGCGAGCAGAACTTCCAGTGGCAGAACGCAGACGCCGCCGTGCGCATTCTCGACCAGGCCGGCATGCGCTATGCCATGGCCATCGGCAACCACGACTACATGTTCGGCAGCGTCAGCTCGCGCGACGCCACTCTGTTCAACCAGTACTTTGGCCCGCTGCGCTATCACGGCCGCTCGTACTACCGCGGAAGCTATCCTGCTGGCTCCAACGAAAATTTCTGGACGGTGTTCGACGTGGCCGGCGTGCCCTACCTCGTCATGCTGCTCGAAACATTTCCGCGCGACGCGGCGCTCAACTGGGCCGCGTCGGTGCTGGCCGCCAACCGCGACAAGCAGGCCATCATCGTGACGCACTCCTACATGTTCAAGGACAATTCGCGCATCGGCCGCTGCGACTCGAACACGGCTGCCTCGTTCGGCGTCGCCCAGGACAACGACGGCGACCAGATGTGGTCCAAGTTCGTCAGCCGCCAGCCCAACGTCTTCCTCGTGCTCAACGGACACACCAACGGCGCCGGCCGCCGCGCCGACATCGGCACGAACGGAAATCTGATCAGCCAGGTGCTCGCCGACTATCAGGACGATCCGCACGGCGGCAACGGCTGGCTGCGCATCCTCAAATTCCGCCCGGCGCTGAACCTGATCGAAGTGCGCACCTACTCGCCCTACCTGAACCAGTGGCTCACCGATTCGAACAACCAGTTCACGCTCAAGATTCACGACTGGCCGGCGAGTTCGAGCGGAGCTCTTGAGGGCCGCGTGCGCTCCAGTTCGTGCGCCCCGCTCAGCGGCGTGACCATCTCCGCCGGCGGCCACTCCACCGTGACCGGCGCACAAGGCCTGTTCTCTCTCCCCCTGCCCGCGCCTGCCGCCTACACCGCGACCGCGGCCAAGTCCGGCTGGAAAAGCGGATCGGTAAGCGCGTCGGTCCCGCGGGCGTATCCGGCATGGGCCGATTTCTTTCTCGCAAGCGCTTCGCCTTCGACGTCCTGCACGCTCAGCAGCGTCTCGCCCTCGGTGACCATCTGCGCGCCCACGGCCAGCGCAAGCGTCAGCTCGCCGGTCCGCATCACCGGCGGTGCCACCAGCAGCGCTGGAGTGCGATTCGTGCAGGTATATGTAGACGGCCTGAAGGCGTATGAGGCCCTGGCGCCAACTCTCGACACGAGCCTGCCCATCTTGCCGGGCACGCACCGCCTGACCGTCCAGGCCGGCGACAAAGCCGGCGCCATCTTCAAGCAGACGATTTACATCACCGTGAAGTAATGGTTTTCCTGGAATGTGGCCTTGGCCATCCTGAATTATTGAGGAGTCATCCTGAGCACGCGCTGTTTGCGGGCTCAGGACCTATGTAGTCGTGAGCGCCGCCACCATACCGTATGGAGCCCGGTCGCCCTCGACCGGGCTCTTGCTTGAGGTATTCTTTCCTGCAACTACAGCGAGCCCACAAACTTGGCACAACCTTCAGCACGCACTAATCAGCCGCTCCTCCTAACCCACATCGGCCAGCTCCTCACCCTGCGCTCGGAAAGCAGCCGGCCCAACTCCCTGCGCCGCGGCGCTGCCATGCGCGACCTTGGCATCATCGAGGACGCGGCCGTCCTCTGCGCCGGAGGCAAGATCGTCAGCGTCGGCGCCATGCGCGATGCCGCCCGCGATCCCTGGCTCAAGCGGCATCGCAGGCAGGTCACGGAACTCGATTGCGGCGGACGCGTCGTCCTGCCCGGATTCGTCGACTCGCACACGCATCCCGTTTTCGCTGCGCCGCGTCTTGTTGACTTCGAAAAGCGCATCTCCGGGGCGACCTACGAAGAGATCGCCGCGGCCGGCGGCGGCATCGCCTCCAGTGTCAGCGCCGTCCGCAAGGCCCGGCGCTCTGAACTGGCTGCCAACGTCGCCAGAGCTCTCGACCAGGCCGGACGCCACGGCACCACCACCATCGAGTGCAAATCGGGATATGGCCTGAGCACCGAGGCCGAAATCAAGTCGCTCGAAGCAATTCGCGATGCCGCCCGCGCCTGGCCGGGAACGGTCGTGCCAACGCTGCTCGGTGCGCACGTCTGTCCGCCTGAACTGAAGTCGTTACCGGACAAATACTTACATGAAATAGTTAAACAAATGCTTCCACGTGCTGCGGAGGCGAAACTGGCTGCCTTTGTTGACGTTTTCATCGAACGCGGCGCCTTCACGCTCGAGCAGGCCGAGCAGGTCTTCACCGCCGCCGAAAATCTCGGACTGGGCGCGCGCGCGCACGTCTGCCAGCTCTCCCCCGGGGAACTGTGGCCGCTGCTGCGCTTCCATCCGGCATCGTTCGACCACCTCGACTGCGTATCGGACGAGGACATCGCGCAACTCGCCCGCCGCGATGTAGTCGCCACGCTCCTGCCCGGCGCCAACTACTTCCTCGGGCTCGGCGCTTATCCGCCCGCGCGCAAGCTGCTCGACGCCGGCGCCGCCGTCGCGCTCGCCACCGACTACAACCCAGGCACCTCGCCCACGCTGAACATGCAGTTCATCGTCTCGCTCGCCTGCACCCAGATGCGCATGTCGCCCGCCGAGGCCATCACCGCCGCCACCTACAACGGCGCCTGCGCCCTGAAGCTGCAAGACCGCAAGGGAAGCCTTGAGCCCGGCAAAGACGCCGACCTAACCATCTTCGACCTGCGCGACTGGCGCGAGATCGCCTATTGGTTCGGCGGCAACGCCTGCTGGACGGCCATTGCCGCTGGCGTTGCTGCATTGCCCAATCAATCTTGATCTGAGTCATCCGGCGCGAAGCGGAGGACCCCACCGCGGCCGGCGCCACTTCTGTCGCTCCGGGCTTTCCGGCCGCGCTCGATTTTCTGCCGCCCGAATCCGCTAGAATTGAGGGTTGCGGGCGAGCAGTCGCGAAGCAACGGCTGAATGTAGCCCAGCACGAAGTGCCGGGGGCAATGTGCACCGCGCGGCTGGGTCCTGCAGGGACGGCTGGGCCTTTTCGCTCACCGCGCCCGAGTTTGTCCGTCCATAACAGTGGATCACCATGCCCGGGGCCGTTCGTCCCTGAATCCGTCACCAGCCCGCAAGGAGTTCTCATGAAGCGCATTGCCGTTCTGTTGTTGCTCGCCTCGTCGCTCGCATTTGCTTCGCCGTACCGTCTGCCCGACGTCGCTACGCCCGAGCGCTACTCGCTCACCTTCGCGCCCGACCTGGCGGCGGCCACTTTCTCCGGCGACGAGACGATCTCCATCCGCGTGCTCAAGCCCACCGGAACGCTCACGCTGAACTCGGCCGAGATCGAATTCCAGCAGGTGACGGTCACGCAATCCGGCAAGACGCAAACCGCCAGGGTCACGCCGCACGCCGGCGCCGAAACCGTGGACTTCGCGCTCGACAAGCCTCTGGCCGCGGGCCCGGCGACCATCCGCATCCGCTACACCGGCGTCCTGAACGACCAGCTGCGCGGCCTCTATCTGGCCAGGACCGACAGGCGCCGCTACGCCACCACGCAGTTCGAAGCGACCGACGCGCGCCGCGCCTTCCCTTCGTTCGACGAGCCCGCGTTCAAGGCGGTCTTCGAAGTCGCCGCCGTGATTGATTCCGGCGACATGGCGCTCAGCAACATGAAGCAGGTCTCCGACACGCCCGGGCCCGCGGGCAAGCACACCGTGAAGTTCGCGCCGTCGCCCAGGATGTCGTCGTACCTGGTCGCGCTCGCGGTTGGCGACTTCGAGTGCGTCCAGGGCGGCGCCGACGGCATCCCCATCCGCGTCTGCTCCACGCCCGGCAAAAAGGACAAGCTCGGCTTCCTGCTCACCGTGGCCGAAGCGGTGATGAAGTACTACAACCAGTACTACGCGCAGAAATATCCCTACGGAAAGCTCGACATTTTGGGCATGCCCGACTTCGCCGCCGGCGCCATGGAGAACACCGGCCTGATCATCCAGCGCGACGTGCTCGTCGCCCTCGACGAAGCGACCGCGTCCATCAATCGCAAGAAGTCGCTCGCCCAGGTGCTCTCGCACGAGATGGCGCACCAGTGGTTCGGCGATCTCGTCACGATGGCCTGGTGGGACGATGTGTGGCTCAACGAAGGCTTTGCCACCTGGATGGAGAACAAGCCGCTCCAGGCCTGGAAGCCCGAGTGGAAGTTCGACCTCGACGAGATCTCCGACGCCGCCGTCACCATGAACGGCGACTCCAACGCCGCCACGCGCCCCATTCACGCCGCGCACGCCGAAACCCCGGCCCAGATCGAGGAGCTGTTCGATGGTGTCGCCTACGGCAAGGCCGCGGCCGTGCTCAACATGGTCGAGAGCTACGTCACGCCTGAGGTTTTCCGCGCCGGCGTGAACCTCTACCTGAAGCGCCACGCTTACGCCAACGCCACCGCCGCCGACTTCTGGAACGCCCTCACCGAAGTCTCGAAGAAGCCGGTCGACAAGGTCATGGCCACCTTCGTCAATCAGCCCGGCGTGCCCATGGTCAGCCTCGATCTCACCTGCGCGAACGGATCGGGCGTCGTGCAGCTTGCGCAGCAACGCTACTTCTACAACCCCACGCTGATGGAGAAGGGCAGCGACCAGACCTGGCAGGTTCCGGTGCGGCTCATCACCGGCGAACCGGCGCCGCGGACGGAAATCCTGGCGCAGAAGCAGCAGTCGGTGAAGCTCAAGGATTGTCCAACGTGGGTTTACGGCAACGCCGGCGCGCACGGCTACTATCGCACCGCCTACTCGCCTGATCAGGTGAGCAAGATCGCCCAACGCGCGCTGCATCATCTGAGCCCGGGCGAGCGCATCATGCTCACCAACGACGAGTGGGCGCAGGTGCAGATTGGCCGCCACGGCGTCGGCGAGTACCTGAACGTCGCCGCCAACCTCGCTTCCGACACGACGCCGCAGGTCGCCGACCTGGTCCTGTCGCGCCTCGAGCGCATCTACAACAAGATCGCCGTCGGGCCCGATCGCAACGCGTTCGAGGCCTGGGTGCGCAAGACGTATCGTCCCGTGTTCGACAAGATGGGCTGGAAGCCGGCCGCCGGCGAGGGTTACGACCAGCGGGCGCTGCGCGCCACGCTGCTGCGTATCGTGGGCGAGGTGGGCCGCGATCCCGAGGTCCTGCGCCAGGCGCACGATCTCGCTTTCGCCTATATCAAGGACCCGTCGTCCCTCGATCCCAATCTGACCACGGCCGTTCTCGACCTCGCCACGCTGAGCAACGATCCCGCGCTGTACGACGCGTTCATGGCGGAGCTGAAGAAGCCCGGTCCGCCCGATCACTACTACCGCTTCTTCAACCGCCTCGACGAGTTCGCCGCGCCCGCGCTGCTCGACCGCACGCTGAACTTCGCCCTCACGCCCGAAGTCCGCGCGCAGGACTTCCCGCTGCTGCTTTCCGGCGCCCTCTCCAACACCGACAGCCAGAAGCAGACCTGGGAGTTCATCAAGGCGCACTGGGAAGACATCAAGAAGCGCACGCCCGAAGCCGGTGGTCCGCTCGCGGGGCTGATTTCCGCGGCCGGGACGTTCTGCGATGCAAGCGCCGCCGAAGACGTGCAGCAGTTCTTCCAGTCGCATCCGCTGCCCGCGGCCGAACGCACCATGAAGCAGGCACAGAACAATATCCGCGACTGCGTCGAGCTGCGCAACGCGCAAGCGCCGCGCCTGGCGCGGTACCTGCGGCAGAACGGGACCGCCGCAGGCGGCTCGCAGTAGCATTGACCGTGGGACGCGGGCGACCTCGCCCGCGCGAACGGGAGCCTCTGGAGAGGCGCGGTGAACCGCGCTCAGTCGCTCGCCGCGGCGATCCTGCGGCTCGCAGCGGTCCATATCTCGCGCCACAGCTCGTCGCGTCCTGAGCCGGTCTTGGCGGAGTAGGGAAGGACGCGCTCGGTTCCCAGGTCGGTGCGCAAGCGCCGCAGCGCGTTGGCCAGCTCGTTGCCGCTCAGGCGATCGCTCTTGGTCGCCACCACCAGATACTCTCGTCCCGCGCCGCGCAGCCATTCCAGCAGCCTTCTGTCACTCTCCTGCGTCGGCGCTCGCGGATCAACCAGGGCGATGCTCAGCGCCAGCGCAGACCGCTGCGCCAGATACGGCTCGATGAAGCTCGGCCATTCGGCGGTGACTTCGCGCGGCAGCCTGGCATAGCCATATCCGGGAAGGTCGGCAAAGCGCAGCTCGGGTTCGGGACGTCCCTGGCGGCGCAGCTCGAAGAAGTTGATGGTCCGCGTTCGTCCGGGCGTGGCGCTGGTGCGCGCAATCTTCTCGCCGACGAGCGAGTTCAGCACGCTCGACTTGCCCACGTTCGAGCGCCCGAGAAAGGCAATCTCCGGCAGCGACGCCGCGGGAAACTGGCGCGCATCGGCGGCGGAAAGCACGAACTTGGCATGGACCTTGATCATCTTGTGGGTGAGACAGCGCAGAGACGTGGCTCGCTACGTCTCCCGCCCGCTACTCAAGCCCCAGCGGACGCTTGTTGTGGCGCTCGTCGACCTTCGCGGGACGGCGCTTGTTCCAGAAGTACAGACCGACAGCGACAACGACCCCGATCGGAATGCTGATGGCGATGAACACGCGCGCTGCCGGAAAGAACACCAGCATGATCGCGACGAACAACACCGCGACCAGCAACGCTGCCGTGCCTTGCGTCTGGCTCGGCGGCACGTGATGGAAGCCGGTGTCCATGAGCAGATTCTAGTCCAGATGCAAGGTGGTCGCCGGTTGTTGGTCGCCGGCCGTCGGTGGATTTGTGCGATTCAGCCCGGAGCAGTGCTGGGACCTCCAGTATCCAAGCCTCATCCCGAACGCGCGTTTTCCGCGCGCGAGGGACCTGAGGCAGCCTTGACGCAATCAAGGCCGGTCGCGTGGACCGCGGGCGCGCGCGCAACCGCTTGCCGTGGCGCTTTCGCGCACCGGTCCCTCGCTGCGCTCGAAGTGACAACGGTGAAGCTGAAAAGCCCCGCCAGGCGGGGCTTTTCACGTTCGGCCAGAGGAAAAGCTTACTGGTGAGTCGCGGGAGCTTCGGGTTGCGGGGGCGCCTGCTGGATGGCGGCCGGCGCTTCTTCCCGCATTTCGGGCAACGGGCCTTCCAGCGCCAGATTGAGCACCTGGTCCATGTTCTCGGCGAAGTGAAGTTTCATGGCACTGCGCAGGTTCTCGGGCACGTCGGCCAGGTCTTTCTCATTGTCCTTCGGCAGGATCACTTCCATGATCCCGGCGCGATGGGCGGCGAGCAGCTTTTCCTTCAGCCCGCCGATGGGCAGTACCTTTCCGCGCAGCGTGATCTCGCCGGTCATGGCGATGTCGCGGCGCACGGGTATGCGGGTGAGCGCCGAAGCGATGGCGGTAGCGATGGTGATGCCCGCCGACGGCCCGTCCTTCGGGATGGCGCCCTCGGGCACGTGCACGTGAACGTCAATGTTGCGGTAGAAGTCGCGCGCCAGGCCCAGGCGCTGCGCGCGCGAGCGGACGTAGGTCATGGCCGCCTGCGCCGACTCCTGCATCACGTCGCCCAGCTTGCCGGTCAGGATCGGCTTGCCCTTGCCGTCAACGATGGCCACTTCCGTGCTCAGGATCGAGCCGCCGACTTCGGTCCACGCCAGGCCGGTGACCAGGCCGACCTCGCTCTTTTCGTGCGCGAGCGTGTCGCGGAATTTTGGAACGCCGAGGAATTCGCCCACGTTCTCGGGGGTGATGGTGATGTTGTACGCCTCGCCCTGCTTGACGACCTTGCGCGCCACCTTGCGGCCAATGTTGCCGATCTCCCTCTCCAGGTTGCGCACGCCGGCTTCGCGCGTGTAGTTGCGGATGATCGAGGTGATGGCGTCGTCGGTGAAGGTGATGTTCTTTTCCGTCAGCCCGGTCGCCTGGCGCTGCTTGCGGACCAGGAACTGCTTGGCGATCTCGACTTTTTCCAGCTCGGTGTAGCCGTGCAGCCGCAGCACTTCCATGCGGTCCTGCAGCGCGGCGGGGACCGTGTGGATGACGTTCGCGGTGGCGATGAAAAACACCTGCGAGAGGTCGTATTCCACATCGAGATAGTGGTCCACGAACATGTAATTCTGCTCGGGATCGAGCACTTCCAGCAGCGCCGCCGACGGATCGCCGCGGAAGTCCATGCTCATCTTGTCGATTTCATCGAGCATGAAGACCGGGTTCTTGGTGCCGGCCTTCTTCATCATCTGGATGATCTGCCCCGGCAGCGCGCCAATATACGTGCGCCGATGCCCGCGGATCTCCGCTTCGTCGCGCACGCCGCCCAGCGACATGCGCACGAACTTGCGCCCCGTCGCCTTGGCGATCGACATGCCCAGCGACGTCTTGCCCACGCCCGGAGGCCCGACGAAGCACAGAATCGAGCCTTTCGGATTCTTGACCAGCTGGCGCACCGCCAAAAACTCGAGGATGCGCTCCTTGATTTTCTCCAGCCCGTAGTGGTCTTCGTTCAGGACCTTCTCGGCGCGATCAATCGAGCGGATTTCCTTCGACCGCTTCTTCCACGGCACCGCCAGCAGCCAGTCCAGGTAATTGCGCGAGACGGTCGACTCGGCCGACATGGGCGGCATGGCTTCCAGTTTCTTCAACTCCTGGAGCGCCTTCTCGTGAACGTCTTTCGGCATGCCCGCCGCGTCCACTTTTTTCTTCAGCTCGTCCCACTCGCTCTTTTCGCCGCGGCCCAGCTCCTTCTGGATCGCCTTGATCTTTTCGTTGAGGTAGTACTCCTTCTGCGCCCGCTCCATCTGCCGCTTCACCCGCGACTGGATGCTGCGGTCCATGTTCAGCTTCTCGATCTCGATGTCGAGCACGTCGGCAATGCGCGTGAGCCGCTCGGCCGGGTCGAAAATCTCCAGCAGCTCCTGCTTCTCCTCGATCGAGAGTTGCAGGTTCTCGGAAATCTTGTCGCTGAGCTTGCCCGGGTCCTCCATGCGGACCGCCGCGATCATGGTCTCGTAATTCAGCGACTGGCAGAGTTTGACGTACTGCTCGAACAGGGACGTCACCCGCTGCATGGCCGCTTCGATCTGCGGCGTGACCTCGACGTGGTACTTGGCGGTGCGGACCGTCGCCTGGAAGTAGCCTTCCGAGTCGGTGACCTGCAGGATCTTGCCGCGCTCGATGCCTTCGACCAGCACCTTGATGTTGCCGTCGGGGAGCTTCAACGACTGCACGATGTTGACGATCGTCCCAACCTGGTAAATCTCGTTTGGCTTGGGCTCGTCAATGGAGGCGTCGTGCTGCGTGGCGAGAAAGATTTTCTTGTCCGACGCCAGCGCCTCTTCCAGGGCGCGCACGCTGGACTCGCGGCCAACCACGAACGGGGTCATCATGTGCGGAAAAATGACCACGTCCCGGATCGGCATCATGGGCAGCTTGCGTGTGTCGAACTTTTCCTTTGGGTTCATGTCCTCGTTTCCCGTTGTTCGTTTCCCGTTCCCCGTGACGCCCCGCGAGCCTCGCGGGCTCGTTCCTTAGTCAGAGAATATCACGCCCGAAAGGGCACGTTAACAGACGGTGAACGCCTCCGGAATGGCACTTTCGTCACTTTGTTGCCTGATGAGAGACGTTACCAGGCAGAGTCGGTGTCCTTCAGCGGCGCCGTGACGAGTCCCGCGTGAGCTTGCCGCCACGGGTATCGCCTTGGGGCGAATTCTCTGTGGAAAACGCGGGCGGAACCGCTACTCAGGCTGGGCTTTGTACTGCTTCAGATCAACGTCGGTGACCGTCTCGCTGGGAACAAGGCGGTAATGGCGCTCTGCCGCAATGAGAATATCTCCGTTCTGTGCCTGGAACTCAAACATCGCAATCGTATTTTCCGGCATTGATAGTGCGCCAATCGGGCGACACACCAACTCGGGGAATCTCACGTTGCAGGCGGCGATGTCCTGCTCCACTTGGACGATCCCCAAACGGTCCTTCCCACCCTTGGCTTGAACCGGAAAAACGTAGTGAACGCCGCGCTTGTCCACGCCAACATATAACTCATCAATCTCAAGCTGACCAATCTCGGGCACGGTCGTTCGAAGGTGACTTTGCAGAGCGTAACAAGTGACGCCGGTGAAAATGTCGAGCAGCCGGTTGTAGCGCACCCGGGCAAGTGTCGCCTGCTCGTCAGTCAGGGCATACTTCTCAACGAGCCCCGGCGTGCCGTCGGGTACTTTTATGACCGTGTACTGCGGATTGGGAACTATTGCGCGATCATAAACTAGCTCGAATTTGTATTGCGCGGCGCCTGCACCCTTGATCTCCCAGCGTTTACCAGCTGGCGCTGTTCGTGTGATGCCTTCAGGGAGATACGCACGATATCGGAACGAGTAGATTATGTCGCCGAGGTTCTTTGGCAGCTTGATCCGTAGTTTCTTGGCTGTGGATTCCAGCTCGGTTCGAGTGAATACAAACGACTCATGGCCGCCCTCGTAATGCGCCTTAAAAATGCGTTCAATGAGGGCAGCATAGCGATTGGGTTTTTTCCCCAGCCTCCTTGTTCGCTTCTTTGTCATCACGCTCCTGGCCACCGGAGCAGTAGCACTTCCTCGCGCATCTGCTCGCGCGTCGTAGTTGAAATCCGCGTCCGGAATAGATCAATGCCGAGGACTTCGTATCCAAGCGAGCGTGAGATTTCGGCTAGTATCTGGCCCGTTCGAATCAAAACGCGGAAATACGAGGCTTGGTCGCCGACAACATAGGCAAGATGGGCTCCCGGCTTGAGGATCTGTCGAAGCCCCGCAAGATGGCGCTGCATTCCGCCAAAATAGAGCTTAGTGAGGCGGGCATAAAGGCGCTCAAATCCGGACGTTTTCCCCAATTCTTTTCTCCGGCGCTCTATCTCAGTTGCCAGATCCGCTACTGTTGCGTTATCGGATACGACTTCGTCGTCGGTGTCCTTCCTGAAGACACCCCGCGTGTTGGAGCGCAGCAACCCTTGTTTCATCTGCCGAAGCTGTTGCTTATCCCGTAAAAAGCCCAGCATCACCGACTCGAGGCGTGTCGTCCGCGTATAGTCCTTTTCGTTTGGGTACGGCGGAGACGTGATCACGGCTTCCACGCTCGCTGCGGGCACCAGCGCGGTTGCATTTCGGGAGTCTGCGTGCAACACCCGTGCACGGGTAGCACTATCCCGAGACAATGTCGCGAGGTCGCTCTGGATTTGCCGCACTCGCGCCAGCCAGGGACCTATCACCGGCGCATCAGACTTCATACCGCGAACACCGACTTCCGGTCCAAAGTGCAGGTTGCTGGCATCCTGAACCAAAGTGCTCGCGAGCGCGAGGCGCAGATGCCCATCGAACGGCGCTGGTCCCGCTTTTTCAAGACACTCCAGCAGAACGAGGGCCTTATGCAACGGCAGTGGGCTTATCGAATTCGTGAGCAGTAGCTTCTCGGATTCAGGCGGCAGCCTTCGCAATTGGGATGTCGCTGGCGCTGTGAAGAGGGCGCCGGCTTGGTCCTGAATGCCCTGAGAACTCAGTATGTCACTCGCCGCTTCTGCGATACCGCAGGCTTGGTGCCACATAGCGTTCTGGTCAATATCCCATGTGACCTTCACCCCGGCCGCGAAGGCGGCCATCGGATTAGCTTCGATGCCAACGCTCGGAATGCCGAGTTTCTTGGCTTCGACCACGGTCGTTCCCGTGCCGCAGAACGGGTCCAGCACGGTCCCGTCGCCTCGGTAGAATGCCTCAGCGTAATGCCTGACTAGATGCGGAGGAAACGACAGAACAAACCGGTACCAGTCGTGCGCGACCCGATCAGCTTCCAGGAGGCGGTTGGGATCGCGCTGTGACGTCAACAGACGGGTTATCTGAACCGCGCTGTCGATGTCAGGGGATACCATTTCCGGCAATGTACCATACCGGGTCAAATGACCCTACAAGGGGCACTTGGCAGTCCAGTCGTTTTCTATGAGCTATGACGATAGCTCTGCATTTGCTAGTTAAATGTCTATAAGATATAGCACATGCTGTTGGCATATCTTGTCGCTTGCCTTTCCACAGGCTTTTACCCTACGCTGGCTGCATCCCTTGCAAAACTGAAATCGCAATGGCGCAAGTCCTTTGCACGACGGATCTTGCGTGTAACTCCTTTAGATGATCGGATCACCCACGGATCCCCACTCGCAACTTGTTGCAAACACTAGAAGCACCGGAAGGGGGTATATGCCCACCAAGAAGCCCGGCGGACGCCTCGTTGCCGCCGACGCCGCGCCACGCTGCCAGCACATCCGCGTCACCGGAGCGCGCTGCGGTTCGCCCGCCATCGCGCTCCAGGACTACTGCTACTACCACCAGCGCCTGCGCGACGACCACGCGCCCCAGCTCCCGCTCATCGAAGACGCCGCTTCCATCCAGCTCGCCATCCAGCAGGTTCTGCGCGGCCTGAACACCGGCATGATGGAGTACAAAGTCGCCGCCCTCATGCTCTACGGCCTGCAGACAGCGGCATCCAACGTCCTCCGCGTCCGCGAAGAATGGGAAGCCGCCTGCGCTCAGCTCGGCGATTTCGACGCGCTGCCATCCGCCGTCCGCCGCGCCCGCCTTGGCGCTGCCAAGCACACGCGCCGATTGCCGCAAGCCGAACCCGTATCCTCGAACGCACAAATCGCGTCCTCAGCATGACCCGAAAACGAATCGCGTAGCATGGAACACATAGGCGCCGGACGCCTCGTCCGGCGAGGCCAAGGGAAGCTTGGCTGGCTCTTTGACAACTTGACGAAGCAGGCCGGAGCTGCAAAGCCCGGTCGAGGCGACCGGGCTCCGTTGGAACGACTTTTCGCCCTCGCCGGGCTGCGCTCGGCCTGCCCGGACAAGACGTCCGGGCCTACGTGCGTTATCCCGCTTTTTCCATTACCGCGAGGGAGACGTCGCGTTTCTCGACCATTTCCTTGGTGACCTCGAATTCCTTGACTCGCTTCTGCGAGGGCAGGTGGTACATGAGGTCGAGCATGAGCTCTTCCAGGATCATGCGCAGGCCGCGGGCCCCGACTTTGCGCGCCAGGGCTTCGCGGGCGATGGCGTGCATCGCGTCGTCGGTGAACTTGAGCTTGACGTTCTCGAACTCGAAGAGCCGCTGATACTGCTTGATGATGGCGTTGCGCGGGCGCGTAAGGATTTCGACCAGCGCCTTCTCGTCGAGGTCGTTGAGCACGCCGACCACGGGGAGGCGGCCGACGAATTCGGGGATGAGGCCGAACTTGATCAGGTCCTGCGGCTGGACCTGCGCGAGCAGTTCGGTATCGCGCTTGACGGCGGGCACGGCGGCGGCGACGCCCGGCTGGCCCTGGGCGTCGTCGCTGCGGAAGCCGAGCGACTTCTTGCCGACGCGGCGGCCGATCACTTTTTCCAGGCCGACGAAGGCCCCGCCGCAGATGAACAGGATGTTCGTCGTGTCGACCGGGGTGAACTCCTGGTGCGGATGCTTGCGTCCGCCCTGCGGAGGCACGTTGGCGATGGTGCCTTCGAGGATCTTGAGCAGGGCCTGCTGCACGCCCTCGCCGGAGACGTCGCGCGTGATCGAGGGGTTCTCGTCTTTGCGGCCGATCTTGTCGACTTCGTCGATGTAGATGATGCCGGTCTGGGCGCGGCCCACGTCGCCATCGGCCGCCTGGAGCAGCTTCAGGATGATGTTCTCCACGTCCTCGCCGACGTAGCCGGCTTCGGTGAGCGTGGTGGCGTCGACGATGGCGAACGGCACGTCGAGCATTTTGGCCAGCGTCTGCGCGAGCAGCGTTTTGCCCGTGCCCGTCGGGCCGATGAGCATGATGTTGCTCTTGGTGAGCTCCACGTCGCCGTTGCGCTGGCGATTCATGTGGATGCGCTTGTAGTGGTTGTAGACCGCTACGGCGAGCTTCTTTTTGGTCTGCTCCTGGCCGATGACGTACTCGTCGAGGAAGACCTTGACCTCCTGCGGCTTGGGCAGGTGGTTGGGCGCGGCGGCGGAATGGGTCTCAGCGCGGTCGTCTTCGAGAATGGAGTTGCAGACGGCCACGCACTCGTCGCAGATGTAGGCTCGCGGGTAGT
Source organism: Terriglobales bacterium (assembly GCA_035651995.1). NCBI lineage: Bacteria > Pseudomonadati > Acidobacteriota > Terriglobia > Terriglobales > Terriglobales bacterium. Next base: position 83,917 of record DASRER010000042.1, read on the forward strand.
CGCTGGGCGAGGAGATCAGCTTCGCCACTGCGTCCTGGGACTTGTGGCAGAACGAACATTTAAGGACTTCGTCGGTGCCGGACCGGGATCTCACGTTACTGCTCCTTCTACCACAAAAACGTCCGGGCTGGTGCCCGGGAATCACCTGAGTACAGGGCGATCTTTCTATCGCCGGGGCCAAAGCCCTATCTCTCGTCACGGCGTGTTCACCGGGCCAAAGCCCGGTGCTTCCACCGGAGACGTAGCAAGCTATGTCTCTACGACTTCACTTGTGTTCAAAAATGATGTCGTCGATGATGCCGTACTCCTTGGACTGGTTGGCGTTCATGATGAAGTCGCGCTCCACGTCCTTCTCGACCTTGTCGAGACGCTGGCCGGTGTGCTTGGCCATGAGCTGGTTGATGATTTCGCGCATCCGGAGGATCTCGCGCGCGTGGATGTCAATGTCGGTCGCCTGGCCGCTGATGCCGCCGCCCATGATGTGCGGCTGGTGGATGAGGATGCGCGAGTTGGGCAGGGCGAAGCGCTTTTTGGGCGCGCCGGCGGCGAGCAGCAGGGCGGCGAAGCTGGCCGCCTGGCCGATGCAGATGGTCTGCACGTCGGGGCGGACGAACTGCATGGTGTCGTAAATCGCCATGCCGGCGGTGATGATGCCGCCGGGGGAGTTGATGTAGAGCTGGATGTCCTTCTCCGGGTCTTCGGCCTCGAGGAAGAGCATTTGCGCGATGACCAGGTTGGCGACGGCGTCGTCAATCGGCGTGCCGATGAAGATGATGTTGTCGCGCAGCAGCCGCGAATAGATGTCGTAGGCGCGTTCGCCGCGGCTGGTTTGCTCGATGACCATGGGGACTAGCATGGTTGGGGGATTCCTTTCAGACCTGGTTCGACGCGCATGCGCGTTCGATCGGGATCGGGAGAGACAAGGTCACGGCAGAGCCTCACGCCGGGCGGCGGTAGAGAAAATCAAGGGTCTTTTCGCTGCGGATTCTGTTGCGAATTCTATCGAGCGCGCCATCCTTCGTCAAACGCGCGCGCACGCTTTCGAGGGGCTGTTTCGTCTGCTCGGCGACGGCGGCAAGTTCTTTTTCCAGCTCCTCGTCGGTGACCTCGATTTTTTCCTTGTCGGCGATGCGGTCGAGGATGAGCGAGGTCTTGACCTCGCGCAGGGCGGCGTCACGCTGGCTGGCGCGCAGGCGCGGGAAGTCCATTTTCTTCATGTCCTCGGTGCGCATGCCTTGAGCGGCCAGGGCGCGGAGTCCGCGCTCGAGGCGCACGTCAATTTGGTGCTCAACCAATGACTCGGGAACGGGGAATTCGTTGCGGCGGACCAGCTCGTCGAGGAGCTTTTCCTTGGCGGCGTGCTCGGCCTGGTGCTGCTTTTCATGCTCCATGCCTTCGCGGACGCGCTTGCGCAGGTCGTCCACGGTCTGAAAGTCAGGGCTGAGCTCTTTGGCGAAGGCGTCGTTCAGTTCGGGTAGTTCTTTGCGCTTAATGCCTTTGACGCTGAGGGTGTACGTGAAGGTTTTTCCGGCGAGCCGCTGGTCGGTGAAGTCTTCCGGATAACTGACGTCGAAGGTGCGCCGGTCGCCGGTCTTGGCGCCGCGCAGGTTGGCGCTGAACTCGGGCAGCGTGTTCTCGCCGCCAACGTTGACCAGAACCTCGTCGAGGTGGACAGGGTTGGTCTTGCCGGCCCCGGACCTTTCGGTTGAGACGGACGCTTCGTTCGCGGCGTCGGTGGCCGCTTCGGACTTGGGCCGGCCGCTGAGCTCGACCTGGGCGAAGTCGCCGTCGGCGATGGCGCGGTCTTCTTCCACGGCGGCGTAGGTGGCGTGCTGCTCGCGGAACTGGCTGATCTGCTGCTCGACGTCGGCGTCGGAAACGGAAGTGTCGGCGCGCTCGGGGCGGAGTTCCTGGTAGCCCTGGACTTCGATCTCAGGGAGGACCTCGAAGCTGGCGGTGAAGCGCAGGGGCTCGCCCTCTTTGACGTCGGCAAGGTTGGTGACGCGAGGCTGGGAGACCGGATGGATGCCCTGGCGCTCGGTTTCCTGACGGAAGTAGCGCGGGACCAGCGACTCGACGACCTCGCCGCGAATGTCGCTGGCGAAGCGCTGCCAGAGGATGCTGGCCGGGACCTTGCCTTTGCGGAAGCCGGGCAGGCGGGCCAGCTTCTGGTACTTGGCGACGGTGGACTGGAGCTCGCGGGAGACGACGTCGGCCGGGACTTCGACCTGGATCTCGCGTTTGCAGCCGTTCTGGGTTTCGGTGGTCAAAATTTGAGGCGGAACACGGCGCGGGGCGGCGCGCGCGGGCCAAATAAAGAATATAAAGCGCAGCGTGAGAAGTGGTCAAACGGGGGAACGGCCAGCCGCAGAGGCGCCTGCGACGCAGCCACTTCGCCCAGCGAGCACGGCGCGAGCAGGGATGCTTCGACTCGCGCTTCGCGCTCGCTCACCATGACACCGATAAAGTGTGGCAATGGCGGGTTGGCTGACAGTAGGGATGCTTCGACTCGCGCTTCGCGCTCGCTCAGCATGACACCGATAAAGTGTGGCAATGGCGGGTTGGCTGACGGCAGGGATGCTTCGACTCGCGCTTCGCACTCGCTCAGCATGACACCGATAAAATGTGGCAATGGCGGGTTGGCTGACAGTGCTGAACGATGAAGTGGTGGCGTGCCGGTTGTGTCCGCGGCTGGTGGAGTATCGGGAGCGGGTGGCGCGGGAGAAGCGGCGGGCGTACATCGAGCAGGAATACTGGGGCAAGCCGGTGCCGGGATTCGGCGATCCGAAGGCGCGCGTGCTGGTGCTGGGGCTGGCGCCGGGAGCGCACGGGTCGAACCGAACGGGGCGTCCGTTCACGGGTGATGGCTCGGGCAACTTCATGTATCCGGTGCTGCATGAGACGGGGTTCGCGTCGCAGGCTGCGGCGACGCATCGCGGCGACGGCCTGGAGCTGCGCGATCTGTACATCACGGCGACGGTGCGCTGCGCGCCTCCGGCGAACAAGCCGACGCCGGCGGAGATTGCGGCATGCGCGCCGTTTCTCGATCGCGAGCTGGCGGGGCTTGGAAACGTGCGGGTGGTGGTTGCGCTGGGGAAGATCGGGTTCGACGCGTACCTGGATTACGCGAAACGGCGCGGCGTGATCGAGCGGAAAAGCGCGTACAAGTTCGGGCACGGGGCGGAGTACATGCTGCCGGATGGGCGCGCGCTGCTGGCTTCGTATCACCCGTCGCAGCAGAACACGCTGACGGGGAAGCTGACGCGGGAGATGTTTGTGAAGATTTTCCGGCGGGCGCGGGCGCTGGCTGAACCGCGGAGACGCGGAGGGGCGGAGAAAAGCGCAGGAACCATATTTCACCGCGGATGAACGCCGATGACGCGGATCATTCTTGTTCGATCGAGCTCTTGTTCGACCGAGTTCCGATCAGCGTTCATCCGCGTTGATCCGCGGTGCGTCGTTTCTGGCGTTCACCAGGCGGTTGATTTCGATGATGGCGATCCATTGGCCGCCGCGGGATTCCTGCCAGGTGAGGCGGCCGGCGAGGACCTGGGCGGCGAGTGCGGGCGGCAGGTCGCGGTGGTAGTCGAACCAGCGCTGGTGCGCGCGCCGCCAGAATTCCCAGCGATCGAGCAGTGAGCCGCGCGGCGGTTCGTACTTGGTGGAGAAGACGAGGGCGACGTCCCAGTCGTTGCGCTGCGCGGCGGCTTCGAGCTCTTCCAGGGTGAAGTTTTCGATCCGCAGCACGCGTGCCGGCCAGGGAACGTAGCCGAGATAGGGGCGGGTGAGCTCGTCGGAGGCGGGCCAGGCAGTGAGGACGCGGGGATTGTAGTTCGGCCTTTGGAAATGGCGCGCTGCGTCCTCGTGGAGGACGACGAAGTCGCGCCAGGCGAGGTTGTCTTCCGGGGCAAAGCGGTAGGGCGGATTGACGAAGAGGGCGAGGACGAAGCAGGCCGCGACGAGGGCGATGGCCGCGGGCCAGTACGGCAGGCGGCGCCATAAAGTGGAGACACAGATCAGGATCACCAGCGGGACCACGGGAAGCATGTAGCGGGCGAGGAGCGCGCCGCCGACGAGCGAAAACGCAACGACGTGGGCGAGGATGACGGCGGCGAAAGCGAATTGCGTGGGGATGGCGATGCGTGGACGCTCGGAATCCTCAGCCTCCGCCAAAGGATGGCGGAAGGGTGAGATCCCCGCTTGCCTGGACTCCGAAGGCGCCGGCGGGAACATCATGGCCAGCGCAGTGGCGATGGTCAGGACGTAGAGGTTCATGTGTCCGAGGGCGTGCCAGAGGCGCTGCGGCAGGGCGAAAAGAAAGCGCGCGGGCGAGAGTGTCGCGCCCAGGTTGTAGCTGGTGAAGGCGGGGTCGCCGAAGAGATGTCCGGTGTGGAGGCGGACATAGAGGAGCCAGAGGGCGAGTGGGAGGAGTGGAAACAGGAGGGCTGCGTAGTCGGCGAGCGGGCTACCTGAGGGTTTGTCGGGGTGCGGGCTGTCGTTACCCCGCGATCGCGCCGGTGAGGAGCGAGGCGCGAACGTGGGGCACCAACGATTCGATATTGCTTCCCAGAGAAGTATGGCGAGGGGCGTGATGATGGCCGTTTCTTTGGCGAGGACGGCGAGGGAGAAGAAGACGGCGGAGCGGAAGCGCACAGTTCCGAAGTAAGAATCGAGGCCCCAGAAGATGAGCGCTGCGACGGCCATGTCGAGTTGCGCCATCGCGGACTGCGAAAAGAAAACTGGATAGACGGCGGTGAGGGCGACGGTGGCGAACGCGACCGTGTCATTCGAAATGCGGCGTGCGAGTGCGAACAGGCCGGTGAGGGCGAGCGCGGCCCATGCCAGCATGACAATGCGCGTGGCGACTGGGGAGAACCTTGTCAGCTTCCAGGCAAGCGCGATGGAAGCAGGAACCAACGGCGGATGCGCGCTGGCGGCCACCGAATGCGGAAGCAGGCTGCCGATGAGGAGCAGATCGCGCGCGGCGGGGATGTAGTAGCCGGCTTCGTCCCAGAAGTAGGGAAGGGAGAGCAGTGGGGCGTGGAGTGCGATGAGGACGCTGCAGAGGGCGAGCGTGAGCGGAAGACTCTTCTTCAAATCAATTCAGTTTCCGGCGTGGCGAGTATATCGCTCCCGATCGCGCCTTCCTCGCGTTGCTCGGTCGGCGCGATTCTCATTCCAGGTGCTCTAAACGGCACGGCTGAAGCCGTGCCCCTTCAAAACCCGATCGACGCGCTTGGCAAGAGACACGCTCAGTGCACCGGCCCGGCGGCCATGCGCGGGTCGAGCTTGATTTCGCCGAAGGCCTGCTCGTAGTTCACCATGTTCTGCTGGAGCACGGCGAGCAGCGCCTTGGCCTGCTGCGGGCTGAGGTAGATGCCCTGAAAGTTGCGCACCTCAACCTGGGTCTCGCTTTGCGGTTGCAGCGTGCCGAAGACGAGAAAGAAGTCCCACACGTTGACGCGCACCTGCACGCTGTTGGCGTAGGACTCGCGGTAATCGGCGGCGTTGGTGAGCTTGATTTCCGGCTGTCCAGGGATGTTCATGATGCGGACAGCATAAATGAAAACGGAAGGTTTGAACCGCGGAGGCGCGGAGGAAATCTTTCTCGGTCATGGAAGGGGCCAGCTTGACGCGAACATCGAGTGTGGCCGAGAAGCCTGGAGCGGGACGGAAGGGATGAACGGCGTCGGGGTCCGTCGGCCGCGAAGGGCGCGACCTCAGGATGACCCGGGAGGAACGTCCGGGGCGGGTTGGCGACGGGCGAGGGCGCCCGTCGGTGCATCGTAACGGAGTGGTGGCCAGCTCGCGGACGACGAGGCGTCCGCGCCGCATGGTCCGTGGTAGGTGGTGCGAAAGGGGGGACTCGAACCCCCACGGGGGTTACCCGCCAGATCCTAAGTCTGGTGCGTCTGCCAATTCCGCCACTTTCGCACGGGTCAATGATAGGGCAGTTCGTCGCGCAATGGCGAGCGCGGCGAACCTGTGTCGTCCCTGGCAAGGTTTCACGTTTCTTGTTTCATGTTTCACGAAAAACAGCGGGGCCGCGCGAGTACGATAGTTTTGGGCAGGGATAGATGATCAAACTCAGCGAAAAGGCGGGGCGGATACAGCAGTCGGAGATCCGCATCATGTCGGTGGAGTCCGAGCGGGTGGGCGGGGTGAACCTGGCGCAGGGGATCTGCGACACCGAGGTGCCGGAGCCGGTGCGGCGCGAGGCGCATGCCTCGATCGAGCGCGGGCAGAACCAGTACACGCGGCTGGACGGGATCGGCGAACTGCGGCAGGCGATTGCGGCGAAGATGCGCCGCTACAACCGCGTGGAGTGCGATGCGGAGAGCGAGATCGTGGTCACGGTCGGGTCGACGGGCGGGTTTTACTCGGCGTGCCTGGCGGTGCTGAATCCCGGCGACGAGGTAATCCTGTTCGAGCCGTTTTACGGCTACCACCTGCACACGCTGGAGATCGTGGGCGCGAAGCCGGTGTTCGTTACGCTGCGGGCGCCGGACTGGAGGTTTGCCGCATCGGACCTGGAGCGTCTGATCACGCCGCGGACGAAAGCCATCGTGGTGAACTCGCCGGCCAATCCCTCGGGCAAAGTGTTCACGCGCGAGGAGCTGGGCTGGGTGGCGGAGACGGCGGCGCGGCACGACCTGTTCGTGATCACCGACGAGATTTACGAGTACTTCCTCTACGACGGGCGCGAACATGTGAGCGCGGCGTCGTTGCCCGGCATGCGCGAGCGGACGATCACGATTTCGGGATTCTCGAAGACCTTCAGCATTACCGGATGGCGCGTGGGGTATGCGGTGTGCGCGGAGCGGTGGGCTTACGCGATCGGATACTTCAGCGACCTGGCGTATATATGCGCGCCGTCGCCGTTCCAGCGGGCCGTGGCGGCGGGGTTGAACGAGCTGGGCCCGGGGTTCTATCAGGCGCTGCAGGCCGAGTACGCGCACAAGCGCGAGCTGTTGTGCTCGACGCTGGCGGAGGTGGGGCTGACGCCTTCGGTTCCGGACGGGGCCTACTACGTTCTGGCGGATGCGACTGCGCTGCCGGGCACGACGAGCAAGCAGAAGGCGATGGCGCTGCTGGCGGAGACGGGCGTGGCGGCGGTGCCGGGCGCGAGCTTCTACCATGATGACGCGGGGGAGAATTTATTGCGGTTCTGCTTTGCGAAGACGGGTTCAGACCTGGAAGAGGCGTGCAGGCGGCTGCGGCGGTTGTGATTGGGCGTAAAGGGGAAGAGGGCGGAAGTTCAAGCTTTACGTTGAAGATTTCCGCTGTCGGCGGTTTCGCCAGCCGCGCGGGCGGTGGCCCGCGTCCACACGGTCCGTGGTCGCAGACTACGGCCAACACGATAGACGACGAGGTGGCGGAGGGTGGCGCCGGCCGCGACACGCGGCGATATCTGGAGGCCTCTTACGGGGCGTCGGTTCCTGGACGTCGCTTACTGAACCTGGGTGAGGCCGTTGTAGACCCATATCCCCGCGATCACGAGGATCAGCAGGCCCGACGCGGCGCCAAAGAAGCGCACGAACGGGGTGACGCGCTCCATCTTGCGGGTGTTCTCCAGTTGCTCTTCGCGCATGTGGGACTCAGCCTCATCGAGGAAAAGCTGATCGTCCTCATGGATGGCGAGGGTGCTGCGATAGATGAGCAGGATTACCAGAACGGTGGTGAGGCCGGCCCAGGCTATCAGTAGCATCGTCAAGGGGGACATGTGTCACCTCAGCTTGAGATCGTAGCCGGTCCCGCGTATCGGAGGGCCCGGCTGGTGGTTAGACGGCCAGCCGCCGGGTCGCGGTATGGGGGCCTGAGCAAAATTATAGACCTATAAGCAGAGCTGGGAGTCAAGAATTCCGGTCCAAACCGCGGGTCCGGGAGGGTGAGTCGGCAGGGGCGGATGTAACATCTAAAGACTTAGCGGGCGGCAGCCGTGGTTATTGAGCAAGATACGCGCGGCAGTGCCGCGGGAAACGTTTGTTATAATCCGTCCTGGCAGAGGAGAACACATGTCGACAACGACTCAAACCACACCCAGCACACCGCAAGCGCCGGTGAAGAAGGCGCCGCCGATCACCCTGACGCCGACGGCGATTGCCAAGGTGAAGGAGATCATGGGGCAGCAGAATCCGGTCCCGGCTGGACTGCGCGTGGGCGTGGTCGGCGGCGGCTGCTCGGGCTTTTCGTACTCGATGAGCTTCGAGAACGCGGCCGGACTGATGGACAAGACCTACGAGTTCGACGGGCTGAAGGTGTTCGTGGACGCGACCTCGGTGTCGTATCTGCAGGGCGCGCAGATTGATTACGTGGAGACGCTGGAAGCGGCCGGGTTCAAATTCGAGAATCCGAACGTGAAGAGCACGTGCGGATGCGGTTCGTCGTTCAGCGTGTAGGGGATTTGGTTTTGGGAAGGCGCGGCCACGGCCGCGCCTTTTCTGTTGGCGCGCGTTTTGCCTCGTTTCCGTGGTGGGCGCTGTCGTAGGCCCCCAACGTTAGCGCCGCCAGGAATGCAGCGCGAACGTGGGGCACGGTCGCGTCCACACGGTTCCGTGGTGGCGTGCCGACGGGCGAGGGCGCCCGTCGCTACAACGTGGAGGGTGGAGACGCAGCAAGCCAGGTCTCTACTGCGGTTTGGTTGGTTGCTGCGGCGTGCCGGGGCCCGTCCCGCCGGGGCCGGTGACGGGTTGGGCGCCGGGGCCGCGCTGCTGGCCGCCCTGTTGTTGCTGCGCGGCCGCGGCGGCGAGGGCCTGCGTATCGAAGCGCGGATCGTAGGTGAATTCCCACTCGTTGTAGTGCTTGTGGCCGTCCATTTCCTTCAAGGATTCTTGATCGCTGTTGCTGGAGACGCCCATGATGGGCGCGCCGCCGAACGTGCGTCCGGTGGCGCTGCCGGATGACGACGAGCCGGGCTGTCCTGCGGCGCCTTGGGTGGCGGTGGCGGGATTGGCGCCGGTGGCCCCAAGGATGCCGGCGGTACCGAAGGGATTGCCGACCGGCGTTCCGGGCGTGGAACCGAGATTGACGCCGGGCTGGCCGGCGTCGGCGATGGTGAAGGTCTTGGGGATGATCCTGGCTTCGCCGAGATGGATGATGCGCCACTGGTCGGAATTGGCGATGGGATCTTTGTAGCGCTTGCGCAGGAAGCGGACCTGATTGGTGTTTTCCAGTTCCTCGAGACGGGCGGGATAGCGTCCGGTCTTGCGGTAGAAGCGCTTGATGGCGCGGGCGTACTGCGTGCCGCGGTGCATCATTTCCTCTTCGCGGTCGCGGCGGATCTGGGTGGCGATGGCGGGAGCGATAGCGACGGCGGCGATCATCATGATGACCATCATGAGCATGATGACGAGCAGGACGTAGCCCGACTGCCGGGAACGGCGGCGGGTGCGGCGGAGTTTCGAGTTGCGAGTTTCGAGTTTCAAGTTAAGACCAAACGCAAAATCAAAAGCGAACCGCAAAGGGCACGAAGGCTAGAAGCCATCTCATAAATGTCTCAGCAGGACCAGAACGCACGCGAGCTGAACCATGCCGAGGAAGTTGGCCGCGTGGTACTCCCAGCGGGTGACCACGCGGCGATAGTTATGCAACCAGGCGAACAAACGCTCGA
>DASRER010000043.1 GCA_035651995.1 Terriglobales bacterium
CGAGTACAGCGGTTTCCGCTGGTCTTTATTTATGCTGGGCGAATACGCGGCCATGATCGCGGTATCGTCGGTCGCGGTGACGCTGTGGCTGGGCGGATGGTTGCGGCCGTTTCCCAATGCGCTGACCGGATCGGGATGGGAGTTCCTGTTTTCGCTGTTCCCGGCCGCGACCTTTCTTGTGCTCGCTGGCTTCGCTTTCCTCGGGGTCAGCAGGATGCCGAAGCATCCTTATTTCAAAATTCAGACCATCGGTCTGGCCGCGTTCGGCGGGGCGCTGGCGTTGATCGGGTTGGTCCTTTTTATTCCGCCGGTCCGCGATCGCATCCAGGACGTTTATTGGTTTGTGGCGAAGGTGGCGGTGTTCATGTACCTCTATATCTGGTATCGCGCCACATTTCCGCGCTACCGTTTTGACCAGCTGATGAAAGTGGGCTGGAAGGTGATGCTGCCGACTGCGATCGGTGTGCTGATCGTTACCGCGGTTGTGGGGGTCGCGCTGAAATGACACCAGTGGCCACATCTTTCTTCTTCTATTTCTTGTCAGCGCTGGCCTTGCTGGGTGGCGTGCTGGTGATCACGCGCCGCAACCCGGTGCACTCGGCGCTGGCGTTGATTCTCACCCTGCTGGCGTTGGCTGGGATCTACCTGATGCTGTACGCGCCTTTCGTGGCCGGCGTTCAGATCATTCTGTATGCCGGCGGGATCATGGTGCTGTTCCTGTTCGTGATCATGCTGGTTTCGATCGAGAAAAACGAGCGCGAGCAGCAGTTCAACCGGCAATGGCTGGTCGGGCTGCTGGCCACGGGCGTACTGGCGGCGATGTTCGTCTTTATTTATTTCCAGGGCAGCGGGATCTTCCCGCAGCGCGTGGCGCCCATGCCGGAGACGGCGAACACGCAGCAGGTCGGGATCATGCTGTACGGGAATTACCTGTTGCCGTTCGAGGTGGCGTCGCTGCTGCTGCTGGTGGCGATCGTGGGCGCGGTGGTGATGGCGAAGAAAAGGATCTAGCGAAACCATGGGCGAGATCACCATCTTGCACTATCTGGTCGTGGCGGCGGCGTTGTTCGCCATCGGGACGATTGGTGTGCTCACGCGGCGCAATGTGGTGATTGTGCTCATGTCCATCGAGCTGATCCTGAACGCGGTGAACCTGAACCTGGTGGCGTTTTCGCGGCTCTACGGGCTGCACGGGCAGGTGTTCTCGATCTTCGTGATCACCGACGCCGCGGCCGAGGCGGCCGTGGGGCTGGGAATCCTGATCGCGTTCTTCCGGAACAAAGAGACGGTGAACGTGGACGAGGTGGACCTGCTGAAGTGGTGAAACCCCTTACCGCGGATTTACGCGGATGAACGCGGATCAAGGTCAACACCGGTTCACACGAAGGACACGAAGGTTGCACGAAGGGCACGAAGGAAGGCTCGGGGCTCACGCGGAATAGCGGGGATGGCAATAGGGATCCCTCGCTGCGCTCGGGATTTTATTTTGCAAGCGGTTTTGCAGGTGCCAGCTAAGAATTAGGACTGAATGTTCTTCTTAGATTACATCTGGGTTGTGCCGCTGCTGCCGCTGTTCGGCGCGGCGGTGATGTTTTTCTTTGGGCGGCCGCTGCCTGGGCCGAGCACTGCCGGCGAGCACGGCGAGCACGATCCGCATGACGTGGCCGACGGCAGTCCGGCGGTGGCGGCCTATGACCCGCATGCCGCGCATGGGCCGGCGAACTCGCACTCCCACGCAATTTCGTCTTCTTTGGATTCGAACACCGCTGCTGGTCGCGGCCCCGGTGCGCACGGAACGTCGGCGCATGGAGGCCATGGCGAGGCGCATCCTCCGGAGCGGCTGCCGAAGGCATTCGTCAACGCGGTTTGCGTGGGCGTAGTGGTCATCGCGTTTTTGTGGTCGGTGATGGCGGTTTGGCAGTACACCGATTTCGCCGCCACCAAGCACGGCAAGCCCTTCGAGAAAATTCTCTACGTCTGGATGGGCTCCGGCGACGGCCACCTGAACTATGCGACCGCCGACGGGCGGTCGGCCGAGTTCAAGGCTGAGTGCGGGTTTCTGCTCGATCCGCTTTCTTCTATATGGCTGCTGTTCGTGACCGGGGTGGGGATGCTGATCCACATTTACTCCACCGGGTACATGGCGCACGAAGGCGGCTACTACCGCTTCTTCGGATACCTGAACCTGTTCATGTTCTCCATGCTCACGCTGATCCTGGGGAACAACTACGCCATGATGTTCGTGGGGTGGGAAGGCGTGGGCCTGTGTTCGTATCTGCTGATCGGGTTCTACTTCCTGCGGCACTCGGCCTCGACGGCGGCCAACAAGGCGTTCATCACCAACCGCGTGGGTGACGCCGGCTTCGTGCTCGGGCTGTTCAGCATCGCGTGGTACTTCGGCTCGATCCGCTTCACGACGGTGACGGAGATGGCGCGCAGCGGACAGTTCCAGGTGGGCGATCCGCTCATCACCTTCGCCACGCTGATGCTGTTCATCGGGGCGTGCGGGAAGTCGGCGCAGGTGCCGCTCTATGTGTGGCTGCCGGACGCGATGGAAGGTCCCACGCCGGTTTCGGCGCTGATCCACGCCGCGACCATGGTGACGGCGGGCGTGTACATGGTGGCGCGCTCGAATGCGCTGTTCGTGCTGGCGCCGGAAACGATGAAGATCGTGGCCATCGTGGGCGCGATCACCGCCATCTTTGCCGCCTCGATCGGCCTGGTGCAGAACGACATCAAGCGCGTGCTGGCGTACTCAACGGTCTCGCAGCTGGGATACATGTTCCTGGCGCTGGGCGTGGGCGCGTTCGCCGCGGGCGTGTTCCACGTGTTCACGCATGCGTTCTTCAAGGCGCTGCTGTTCCTCGGCTCGGGCGCGGTGATCCACGCGCTGGCTGGCCAGCAGGACATGCGCAAGATGGGCGCGCTGCGGCACAAGATCCCGATCACCTACTGGACGATGATGATCGGCACGCTGGCCATCGCCGGCATTCCGGGCCTGGCGGGCTTCTTCTCCAAGGACGAGATCCTGTGGCAGACGTGGTCGTCGCAGAACGGCGCGTTCCGCTTCCTGTGGTACATCGCGTTCGCCACCGCGCTGATGACCTCGTTCTACATGTTCCGGCTGATGTGGCTGACGTTCTTCAGCAAGTCGCGCGTGGACGCGGACGTGGAGCCGCACATCCACGAGTCGCCGCCCTCGATGACGTTCCCGCTGGTGGCGCTGGCGTTCTTCGCGATCTTCGCCGGGTATCTCGGCCTGCCGCATTCGCTGGGCGGCAGCAATCGGTTTGAGAAGTTCCTGGAGCCGGTGTTCGCGCCGGAAGCGCGCGAACTTGTCCGTACCGGTGAGGCGGCACAGCTCGCGGCAGGAAAGAAAGAAGAGGAGCACACCAGCCCGGTGGAGTACGGCCTCATGATCCTCTCGGTTGCCGCGGCGTTTGCCGGGCTTGGCATGGCGTATCGCGCATACAAGGATGCCGGGCCGGGATTCCGCGAGCCGATCGAGCGCGCGTCGCAGCCGGTGTACTCGACGCTGCTCAACAAGTACTACGTGGACGAGATTTATGACACGGCGTTCACCGGGCGGCGGCCGATTGCGGGCGACGAACGCCTGGGCGCGATGGGGCTGGGCACGGCGCTTTGGAAGTTTGACGCGAACGTGATTGACGGCGGCGTGAACGGCGCCGGCTGGATCACGAAGCTTTCCGGCACGATTTCCAATGCCTGGGACAAGTGGATCATCGATGGGCTGCTGGTGAACGGTCCGGCGCTGGTGATTCGCGGGCTGTCGTATCCCATGCGGCTGGTGCAGTGGGGCCTGGTGCAGTTCTACGCGCTGGTGATGGTGGCGGGCCTGGTCGGGCTGACGGGCTACTACTTCAACTGGTACACGCGGCGGACGCTCGAGGCGTTGGGGTATCTGGCGGCGTTCGGCGCGCTGTGCCTGGTCCTTTATCTGATTTTCCGCGCGCCCAGCGGCGCGGCGCCGGGGCAGAGGGCGAGCGCGGCGCACGGGGATTGAAAGGCAGGTTTCACGTTTCCCGTTTCACGTTTCACGAAGGCAAAGGCAAGAGCGGTTCACACGAAGGGCGCGAAGCTTGCACAAAGGCCCCGGAGGGACCGGGGAATTGAGAAATCGGGTAATCGGGTAAATGGAGCCCGCATGCTCTCTGGATAACGGGGAGCGGAGAGCGGGAAGCGGAAAGCGGGTCCAGAGAAAAAATGCAGCAACACATACTTTCGATCATTCTGTTTGTTCCGCTGGTGGGGGCGGCGCTGCTGCTGTTTGTGCCGCGCGAGAACAAGGACGCCATCCGGTGGCTGGCGAACATCTTTGCGCTGGCGGGATTCCTGGTCTCGCTGCCGCTGGCGCCGATGTTCTGGGCGGTGAAGGACCAGCCCGGCTTCAAGTTCGTGGAAGGCGCGCCGGGGAACTGGATCCCCTCGATCGGCGCCGGCTACGTGCTCGGCATCGACGGCATCAGCTTCCTGCTGATCATGCTGACGACGCTGCTGGGGTGGATCTCGATCCTCTCGTCGTGGGAGGCGATCCAGGAGCGCACCAAGGAATACTACGTGTGGTTCCTGGTGCTGCAGACGGGCATGCTCGGCGTCTTCATGGCGCTGGATTTCTTCCTCTTCTATGTGTTCTGGGAAGTGATGCTGGTGCCGATGTACCTGCTCATCGGCATCTGGGGCGGGCCGCGCAAACTTTACGCCGCCATCAAGTTTTTCCTGTACACGCTGGTGGGCTCGGTGCTGATGCTGCTCGGCATCCTTTACCTGTACTACCACCATCACAGCGTGACCGGGCAGTACACGTTCAGCATCGAAGCGCTCTACCAGACGGCGCCGCAGATCACGGGCGGCGCTGCTGTTCTCCTGTTCATTGCGTTCTTCGTCGGGTTCGCGATCAAGGTGCCGATGTTCCCGTTCCACACCTGGCTGCCCGACGCGCACGTGGAGGCGCCGACGGCGGGTTCGGTGATCCTGGCCGGCGTGCTGCTGAAGATGGGCACGTACGGGCTGATCCGCTTCTCGCTGCCGCTGTTCCCGGCGGTGGCGATGAATGCCAAGGTGCGCTTCTGGATGATCTTCCTCTCGATCGTGGGAATCATCTACGGCGCGCTGGTTTCGCTGATGCAGAAGGACATGAAGAAGCTGGTGGCGTACTCGTCGGTGAGCCACCTGGGCTTCTGCACGCTGGGAATTTTCGCGCTGAATCCGCTCGGTCTGAGCGGCTCGGTGATTCAGCAGGTCAACCACGGCATCTCGACCGGCGCGCTGTTCCTGATCGTGGGCATTCTCTACGAGCGGCGGCACACGCGCGAGATCGCCGAGTACGGCGGCATCAGCACCGTGATGCCGTGGTACGCCACGATCACGCTGATCATGTTCATGTCGTCGCTCGGGCTGCCGCTGCTGAACGGATTCATTGGCGAGTTCACCATCCTCCAAGGCGCGTTCGCGGAGCAGCGCGCGTGGGCGGCGTGGGCGGTGAGCGGCGTGGTGCTGGGCGCGGCGTACCTGCTGTGGCTGTATCAGCGCGTGTTCTTCGGACCAGTCACGAATCCCAAGAACGAAAAGCTACATGACCTGACGCCGCGCGAGCTGCTGACGTTTGCGCCGCTGGTGATTCTGGCGGTGTGGATCGGCGTGTATCCCAAGCCGCTCTTCCAGATACTGGAGCAGCCGGTGAACCAGATTGTGCGCGTGGCGCGGCCGGATTATCCGGGACTCAAGCCGGCCGTTGAGGCGCAGCGCAAGCAGGCGGCGCCGACGGCGGCTGCCGCGCAGGAGAGCGGACGTTGACCCTGACCTCGCAATTCTTCAACAGCGCGGATTACCTGCTCTCGCTGCCGGTAATCATGGTCACGATGTTCGGGTTGGGCACGCTGCTGATTGACCTGATCCTGCCGCGCGAGTGGAAGGTGGTGAACGCGTGGTCGGCGTTCGCCGGGCTCGTTTTCTCAGCGGTCGCGGTCTACAAGATCCAGCTTGCGTATCACAACACCGCGCTGCGCGGCATGGCGCCGCTGCACGTGGGCTTCATGGGCTCGTGGGCGGTGGACCCGTTCGCCATCTTCTTCTGGTATCTGTTCCTGGCGGCGGCGGCGATCACGGTGCTGATGTCGGCGCGCTACCTCGACGTGGAGAACGAGCAGCACGGCGAGTACTACGCGCTCATATTGTTCTCGGTTGCCGGCATGATGTGCATGGCCGCCGGATACGACATCATTATTCTGTTCATCGGCCTGGAGCTGATGGCCATCTCGACGTACGTGCTGGTCGGGTTTCTGCGCAACGACCGGCGGTCGAACGAAGCGGCGCTGAAGTATCTGCTGCTGGGCGCGTTTTCCAGCGGCATCTTCGCGTACGGGCTTTCGCTCTTCTACGGTCTGACCGGCTCCACGAACCTGGGACAGATTGCCGCGCGGCTGCAAGGGCAGCAGTTCGGACCGGTGCATGCGCTGGCGCTGATCACCACGGCCGCGGGACTGTTCTTCAAAATTGCGGCCGTGCCGTTCCACCAGTGGGCGCCCGACGCGTACGAAGGCGCGCCCACGGCGATCACGGGATTCATGTCGGTGGCGGGGAAGTCGGCGGCGTGGGCGCTGCTGCTGCGCATCTTCCTGAACGGGCTGAACCCGCTGCGGCCGGAGTACCTGCCGCTGGTCATCTTTGTCGCCATCGCGACCATGACGGGCGGGAACCTGGCGGCGCTGACGCAGAGCAACCTGAAGCGGCTGCTGGCGTATTCCTCGATCGCGCACGTGGGCTACATGCTGCTGGGCCTGGCGGCGGGAGACAGGGCGTCGCCGAGCGCGACCGGCGTGAAGGGCATCATCGTGTACCTGCTGGTGTACACGTTCATGAATCTGGGCGCGTTCGCGGTGATCATCTCGCTGCGGCGGCGCGACATTATCGGCGACGAGCTGGACGATATCTCAGGGCTGTTCTTCAAGGCGCCCACCGAAGCCGTGCTGATGCTGATCTTCCTGCTCTCGCTGGCGGGGATTCCGCCGCTGGCCGGCTTTTACGGGAAATACTTCATCTTCCTTGGGCTGATGGAGAGCGGACACTACGTGCTGGCGTCGCTGGCGGTGATCTACGTGGCGGTTTCGCTCTACTACTACCTGAAGATCGCCAACGCGATGTTCATGCGCGAGGCGCTCGATGCCGAGCCGGTGCGTCCGTCCCCGGGTGTGGCGGTGGCGCTGGCGGTGACGGCGCTGGCGACCGTGTACATCGGCATTTTCCCGGAGTGGTTCATCCGCGTGGCGAACTGGTCGCTGCAATTGCCGCAGACGGCGAGCGTGGCGCAGCTGGTGAAGTAGCAGCACTCAGCGTTCAGCAATCAGCATTCAGCCAGTGCACAGCCCGGCGAAAGCTGCGCGCATTTTCGCTGAAGCCGTCAGGGGCTGAGTGCTGAGTGCTCCAGCCGCGTGCTAACCTCTGCTTGTGGGCGCGCCTGAATCCAAGCAGGACAATCCAAAGCGCGAAAACCCGATGGCGCAGATTGCGCGCTACTCGGAGATCGGGTTCATTCTGCCTGCGGCGGTCCTGATCGGACTGATCTTCGGATTGCTCCTCGACAAGTGGCTGCACACGAAGTGGCTGTATCTGGCCGGACTGATCTTCGGCGCGGTGGTGGGATTCATCCAGCTCATTCGCAGCGTGACTTCCACGGACACGAAGCAATGAATGCACGCTTGGTTTCGGCGGAGGAGCGCGCGGCGGCGCAGGCGGAGTTGTTCTACGGCGGCGCGGTGGAGCGAGTGGCGCGTTTCACGCTCATCCTCGTCATCCCGGGCGCGGTTGGCGCGTTTTTGTGGAAGGGCTGGGAAGGCGCGCTGGGCGCGGCTTTGGGAGGAGCGATCTCCTGGCACAATTTCCGGGCGCTGGCGCGCGCGGTCAACGGCCTGGCTGACCGGATCACGACCGGCGCGGGCCGAGAGCGCGGCGGACGCATCGTGGCGCGCTTCCTGGGGCGCTACCTTTGGGTGGCCGCGGCGGGCTATGCTATATTCAATGTTTCCCTGGCAGGCTTCTACGGATTCATGCTCGGCCTGTGTCTGCCGGCGGCCGCCATGATGTGCGAGGCCGCGTGGGAAGCCTGGACCGCGCTGCATCGCGGAATTTAGTCAGCAACCACAGCGGATGCACGAACAACTGCCCTTTACAGAACTGCTCAACCGCCTGCTGGGCGGCCCGGTCACGGCCCTGCTGAACGCGCTCGGCATCCATCCTCATTTTCCCGAGGCGCCCATCAGCAATGCGGTCGCGATGCAGGTGCTGGTCGTCATCCTGCTCACGCTGTTCTTCATCATTGTGCGCACGCGGCTCTCGGTGGAGTCGCCCGGGGCGCTGCAGCTCACGCTGGAGTGGGTGCGCGGCTTCGTGGCCAACCAGAGCCACGAGATCATCGGACATGGTTACGAGGCCTACACCCCGTACCTGGTGACGCTTGGGCTCTACATCCTGACGTGCAACCTCATCGGACTGGTCCCGGGGTTCGAGTCGCCGACGGCGATACCCTCGGTGCCGCTCGGGTGCGCGATCCTCACCTGGTGCTACTACCACTTCCAGGGCATTCGCGCGAACGGCTTCGGCTACCTGAAGCACTTCATGGGGCCGGTGTGGTGGCTGGCGCCGCTGATGTTCCTGATCGAAGTGTGCAGCCACCTGGCGCGCATCCTCTCGCTTACCATTCGTCTCTTCGCCAACATGTTCGCGGGCGACATGGTGACGCTGGTCTTCTTTTCGCTGGTGCCGATCGGGATTCCGGTCCTGTTCATGGGCCTGCACATCGGCGTGTCGTTCATTCAGACGTACATCTTCGTGCTGCTGGCGACGGTGTATTTGTCGGAAGCGACCGCGCACGAACATTGAGAAGCAGTTCTCAGTTGTCGGTTCTCAGTTCGAGGCGATGGCCTGGTGAGTGCGGGTGGGACGGGCGTCAACTGAGAACCGGGAGCTGAGAACCGAGAACTGCAGTTCCGCGAGCGTGAGGGCGTCTGCACGAGGATGACGTCAACCACCCACTGGCGGCAATTCATACGAGGAGAGAGCAACATGAAGAAAGCAACATTCATCGTGCTGGCGGGCATGCTGCTGCTGGTGACGCCTGCGTTCGCGCAGGGCACGGCGCCGGCCGCGGCGGGCGGCACCAACTGGATCGCCATTACCTCCGGCTTCGCCATGGCGCTGGCCGTGGCGCTGGCGGCGCTGGGGCAGTCGAGGGTCGCGTCGGCGGCCTGCGAGGGCCTGGCGCGGAACCCGTCGGCGCGTCCCGGAATCCAGCTGGCGCTGATTCTGGGCCTGGCGTTCATCGAGTCGCTGGTGCTGTTCACGCTGGTGGTCATTTTTGCGAAGGTCACGGGGTAGTCTTCTGCGGACACAGGAGACGTAGCAAGCTACGTCTCTGCGGTCGTGGGTTCGTGGCCCCTGTCCGGCGTCGCCGGGCAGGGGCCTTCGTTTTGTGATGGCGCCAGGACATCCGCGAACGTGCTCAGGCCGGGCAGCGTGCCGTCGAGGTTGTCCCAGTAGAAGTCGGTCATGGCTTCGTTGTACTTCTCGCGAACGCCGTTGCGGATGGCGGTGATGCGCAGCCCCAGGTGCATGAGTTCGCGCCCGTGCGGCAGGCGGCGCAGGATGTTGGCCACGGCCACGTGGCGGGCGTGGTTGAGGCCGGTGAGGCGTCCGGAGAAAAAGAGGGTGAGGACGGGTTCGTATTTCGACTGAATGTCGCGTTCGACGTCGGTCATGGCGGCTCCAAAAGAACAGGCCGCCGGGGTGAACCCCGGCGGCCTGTACTGCGCAAAAATGATGCGCCCGGCGCAAAGCGCCGGGCGAAAGATAAGAATATAGCGCGAGCGGAGTGGTGAAGCAAGCGCCACTTGTTGTTGGAGCTGCAAAGCGCGCACGGCCTTATCGGTAGCCCTGAAGGCGGTTGCTGGCGTGCCGACGGGCGAGGGCGCCCGTCGCTACATCGTGAGAGCCAATAGCCAAGAGCGGCAGTTCCCGAAGCCGCACCCGTCCGAAGCCCCACATCTACAATACTGGCGATGGCTGCGGTGCTCGAGTTCGAGGGCATCACCAAGCACTACCGGCGGCGGGTGGGGCTGCGGCCGGAGCCGCTGGTGGCGCTCGAGGATTTCTCGTTGGCCGTCGAGCGTGGCGAAATCTTCGGCTTCCTCGGGCCGAATGGCGCCGGCAAGACCACTGCCATCCACATCGCGATGGGCTTCACGCGGCCGACGCGCGGCGCCGGCCGCATGCTGGGCCGCGCCTTTGGACATGCGCCCACGCGGGCGCGGGTGGGGTTTTTGGCCGAAAACGTGGCGCTTTATCACCGGCCGGCACGCAAGCTGGTCGCCTTCTACGGCGCACTCAACGGGATGCGCGGGCGGTTTCTGCGCGAGCGCGTGCGCCAGGTACTGGAGGAGCTGGAGCTCACCGCCGATGCCGGCCGCAATGCCGGCCGCTTTTCGCGCGGCATGCAGCAGCGCGTGGGCCTGGCGCAGGCACTGGTCAACGATCCCGAGCTGCTGATGCTCGACGAACCCACGTCGGCGCTCGATCCGCTGGGGCGCGTGGCGGTCCGCGAGCTGCTGCTGAAGGCGCGCGAGCGCGGCAAAACGGTGTTCCTCAGCTCGCACCTGCTCTCGGAGGTGGAACTCATCTGCGACCGCGTCGGCATCCTGCATCGCGGGCGGCTAGTGCGCGTGGCGAAGACCGGCGACCTGCTGGAGCGGCACGACCAGAGCGAACTGGCTGTCCGCAACGTGGCGCCGGCGATGTTTCCCGGCGCGGAGGCGAGAGACGGCGTGGTGCAGTTCACGGTGCCGCGCGCGGCACAGCGCGCCGCCATCGAGCGCGTATGGGCCGCGGGCGGCGAGATCGTGGCGGTGAACCCGGCGCGGCGCTCGCTGGAGGAAATCTTCGTCGAGATGACGTCGGAGAGCGGGAGCAACCAGTGATGCGTCCGGTTGTGCTCATTGCGGGCAACTTCCTGCGCGAGCAGCGCTGGTTCGTGCTTGTGCTGCTGGTGTGGGTGTTCGGCAGCGCGGCGTTGTTTGGCCTGGATGAGCGGCTCTCGCGTGACGATGCGCTGTTTTTCCTGCGCCAGCAGGCGGCCTACGCCGTGGCGCTGCCGGTGCTGATCGCGGCGGGCGCCATCCACCAGGAGCGGCGCTCGCGCCGCATCCTGGCGGTGCTCTCCAAAGCGGTGGAGCGCGGGCAGTACCTGGCGGGGCTGCTGCTGGGATCGGCGTCACTGGGAGTGATCGCCGCCGTCAGCGTGTGCATTGCCGGCTGGTGGATGGCGGCGCGCGTCCACTGGCCGGGTGCCCACCTGCCCGCCTATGCGCTGCTGCTGATGGCGGCGGCGGCGCTGGTGGCCAGCCTCGCGATTTTCTTCTCGACGTTTCTGCACCCGCTGCTCGCGGCGAGCGCCACGGTGATTGCCGTGGCGGCGCAGCTTGGCCTCGAGGGCGCGAGCGGTGTCGAAGCGCTGCCCGCTACGGCGCTGGTGCACGCGCTCTTTGGATTTCAGTTTCAGCCGGAGTGGCACGCGCCGTCGACCGCGGCCGGGCTTGCGCTCGGGGAAGCGCTCTTGCTCTGGCTGGCGGCGACGGCAGTGTTTGAGCGGCGCGATGTGGCGATGGCCGCCGAGTAGAAATCAGCCGTCTTCCGCAACGCGACGGTGGCGCCCACGAACTGCTTCGGTGCCGGGCCCGCATACCGCGGGCCCAGGATGCCCCTTCGATGTTTCGTTAGCGGGCAGCGAGCGAGGCCGCGCCCAGCAGGTCGCGCGCGCCTTGGGCGGCGTAGTCGAGGACGCGTCCGGGAAGCACGCCGAGGTAAATCGTGATGGCTACGCTGGCCACAACAGCGACGGCCAGCGCGGGCGAGGCGGGCGCGACCGGTTCCATGCCGGACACCGGCTCGCGCATGTACATCACGACGATCAGCCGCAGGTAGTAGTACGTCGCGACGGCGCTGTTGATCACAGCGATCAGGCCCAGCCACACCAGGTTCGCCTGGAAGGCGGCGGCGAAGGCGTAGAACTTGGCGAAGAAGCCGCCGGTGGCGGGAATTCCGATGAGCGAGAGCAGCAGGATGGTGAGCGCCGCGGCGAGCACGGGTGAGCGGCGCCCGAGGCCGGCGTAATCGTCGAGCGTGACGTAGCGCTCGCCGCGGCTCGCGAGGTGGCTGACGATGGCGAACGCGCCCACGTTCATCACCGCGTACGAGGCGGCGTAGAAGATGGCGGCGCGAATGCCGATCTCCGACCCGGTGAAGGCGACGAGCAGATAGCCGGCGTGCGCGATGGAGGAGTAGGCGAGCAGGCGCTTGACGTTCGTCTGCACCAGCGCGCCCAGGTTGCCGAGCGTCATGGAGAGCGCGGCCGAGACCCATACCAGCCAAAACCATCCCGGCATCGCCGCGCCAAAAAGCACGCGCAGCAGCACGGCGAAGGCCGCAGCTTTCGGGCCGGTGGACATGAGCGCGACCACCGGCGCGGGCGCGCCTTCGTAGACGTCGGGCGTCCAAACGTGGAACGGCGCGGAGGCGACCTTGAAGCCGAGGCCGACGAACATCAGGGCGACGGCGGCGTAAGTGAGCAGGCCCGGCGAGCCGGCGTGCAGCGCCGCGGCGATGGCGTAAACGCTGGTGGACCCGGTGGCGCCGAAGATGAGAGCAACGCCGTAGAGGAAAAATGCCGTCGCGAACGAGCCCAGCAGGAAGTACTTCAGCGACGACTCCGTGCTGGCGGCCACGCCGCGGCGGAAGCCGGCGAGGATGTAGGTGGAGATGGACGAAATCTCCAGCGCGATGAAGATCAGCACCAACTCCACTGCCGAGGACATGAGCGACATGCCTACGGCGCCGAGCAGGATAAGCCCGTAGTACTCGCCGGCACGCAGGCCGTTCACCTCGAAGTATTCAAGCGATGCCAGCGTTGCTAGCGCGGCCACGCCCGCCACCACTACGTGGAAAAAGATGCTGAAGGCGTCCACGCGCACCATGCCGAAGAACGCGGCGCCGGTGTACCCGGTCTGGTAGAAGGCGGTGGCCAGCGCAAGCAGCGAGCCGATAAGCGCCAGAATGCCGAGCGGGCGGCGGCTGGCGCTCTCGTCCATGAGCGGATCGAGCAGCATGACCATGGCGCCGAAGAAGGCGAATACCAGCTCGGGCAGGATGCGGATGTAGTCGCCGGGGGGAATCATCGGGTCACCTGGGTTGCGATCTGTGCCACGGCGTGGCGCAGCGGCTCCAGCGCGGCGCGCACCGCGGGATCGATGCCGCCGAGCCACAGGTTCGGCAGAACGCCCATCACCAGCGCCATCACAACGAGCGGAATCAGCGCCAGGCGCTCGCGTCCGACGGCGTCGGGCAGGGCAGCGTTGGCCGGATTGCGGACTTCACCGTAGAAGACGCGCTGCACCGTCCAGAGCATGTAGACAGCGCTCCAGATCACGCCGGTGGCGGCGAGCACGCCGTAGACGCCGCGCGCCTGGAAGGCGCCGCTGAGCACCAGGAATTCGCCGACGAAACCGTTCATCAGCGGCAGGCCGATGGAGGAGAGCGTGACCAGCAGAAACAGCGTGGCGTACACCGGCATGGGCGTGGCCAGGCCGCCATAGTGGCTGATCTCGTACGTGTGGCGGCGCTCGTAGAGCATGCCGGCGAGCATGAACAGCGCGCCGGTGGAGACGCCGTGGTTCAGCATCTGGTAGACGGCGCCGTCGGCGCCGGCTGCGGTGAAAGTGAAGATGCCGAGCACGACGAAGCCGAGATGGCTGACCGATGAGTAGGCGATGAGCTTCTTCAGATTCGGCTGCACCATGGCGACGAGCGCGCCGTAGATGATCCCGATGATGGCCAGCGCCACGATCCACGGCGACTGCCGCTGCGCTTCGTCGGGGAAGAACCCGAGGTTGAAGCGCAGCATGCCGTAGGTGCCCATCTTCAGGAGCACGGCGGCGAGCAGCACCGAGCCGGCGGTGGGCGCTTCGACGTGGGCGTCGGGCAGCCAGGTGTGCAGCGGGAACAGCGGCACCTTCACGGCGAACGCGACGAAGAAGCCGAGGAAGAGCCACATGATCGCGGAGGCAGACGGGGCGAGTCGTCCGGAGGCGAGCGCGGCGCGGATGACCACGAAGTCGAAGCTGCCGGTCTGCGCGTAGAGCCAGAGGATGGCGGCGAGCATGAACACAGAGGCGATCGCCGTGTAGAGGAAAAACTTCACGGCGGCGTAGATGCGGCGCTCGTGTCCGTACATGCCGATGAGCAGCGCCATCGGAATGAGCGTGGCTTCCCAGAAGAAATAAAAGAGGAACAGATCGAGCGAAACAAAGACGCCGAGCAGCGCCGACTCGAGCAGCAGCAGCAGGATGAAGAATTCCTTCACGCGATCGTGCACCGAACGCCACGAGATGAGCACGCACAGCGGCACCAGGAACGCGGTCAGGACGACGAGCCACATGGAGATGCCGTCGACGGCGACGTGGTAGTGGATGTTGGGCGAGGCGATCCACTGGCGGTCGAGCTCGAACTGGAAGCCGGCGTTGCCGCGCTCGAAGAAACGCGGCAGGTGGATCGAGAACAGGAAAGCGGCCAGCGAGACGCTCAACGCCGTCCAGCGAATGACCTGGTCGCGGCGCGGCAGCGCTGCCAGCAGCAGCGCGCCGGCGGCGGGCGCGAAGACGACGATGCTGAGGATGCTCTCGTTCATCGCACACCTGCCACGATCATGTAGACCACAACCACGGCGGCGCCGGCGGCCACCCATCCGGCGTAGGAGCGAATGTTGCCCGACTGCATGCGGCGGATGCGGCCGGAAATGCCGCGCGCGCCGCCGGCGGCTTCGTTGACGGCGGCGTCAATGGTGCTCACATCGAGCCCGCGCCACAGCAGGTCACGCGAGATGGCGTACAGCGGCCGGACAATGGCCGCGTCGTAGAGCTCGTCGATGTAGTACTTGTGCGAAAGGACGCCGTAGAGGCCGGCAAAGCGCCGGCGGAGTTGCTCGGCGAGTCCTGCCCGCCGCAGGTAGATGTGCCAGGCGAGGAGGAAGCCGGCGGCGCCGGCGAGCGTGGCGAGGAAGGTGAAGATGAGCTCGCTTGCCGCCGAGGCTTCGGGAGCGCGAGCAGCGGCCGCCTCGCCGGTTGCGAATACCGGCCCAAGAAAGCGCTCAAAGCGATTGCTGCCACCCATTGCCGCCGGTACGCCCACGTATCCGCCGATCACCGAAAGCACGGCGAGGATCACGAGCGGCGCCAGCATCACGCGCGGCGACTCGTGCACGTGTCCTTCGTGCGCGCGCCCTTCGCGGGCGGACGCTTGCTGAGCGGTCGTGGCTTGCGCGAAGTGGACGTTCACGATGGCGCGGTCCTCGGTCATCTCGCGCACTTCGGCTTCAAAGTACATCAGCCTGGCGGTGCGCAGTTCGGCGCGGATGGTGGCGCGCTCGCCGTGCTCCTCGACCTTCAGGGCGCGGGCGTCGCGCTGCATGAGTTCGGCGGTGACGGCGTCAACGTCGCGAATGGGGACGTCGACTTCCACGAGAGCGCCGTCTTTTGGCGCGACAGGCGCGACGCGAGCGGGCGGAGCGGCGTGCGCGGGCTCGGCGTGTCCCTGGCGGGCGCCGCGGAGCTCGCCGAAGAACGTGAGGAACCACAGCCGGAACATATAGAAGGAGGTGAGGCCGGCGGTGATCCAGCCGACGAGCCACAGACCGGCGCCGCCGAAGGGGCTCACTTCGGTGCGCCAGAGAATTTCGTCTTTACTGAAAAAGCCGCTGAACAGAGGCGCGCCGGCGATGGCCAGCACGCCGGCCGTCATGGTCCAGAACGTGACCGGGACCTTGGTGCGGAGCCCGCCCATGTGGCGCATGTCCTGCTCGCCGCCGAGCGCGTGGATCACCGAGCCGGCCGCGAGGAAGAGCAGCGCCTTGAAGAAGGCATGCGTCATGAGGTGGAACATGGCGGCGGAGTAGGCGGTGACGCCGCAGGCCATGACCATGTATCCCAGCTGCGAGATGGTGGAGTAGGCGAGGACGCGCTTGATGTCGTTCTGCGCCACTGCGATGGTGGCGGCGAAAAGCGCGGTGGCGGCGCCGATGCTGCCGACAACGATCAGCGCTGCGGGGGCGCGGTCGAAGATGGCGTGCGAGCGCGCGATCATGTACACGCCGGCGGTGACCATGGTGGCGGCGTGGATGAGCGCGGAAACCGGCGTGGGGCCTTCCATCGCATCGGGCAGCCAGACGTAGAGCGGAACCTGCGCGCTCTTGCCGGTGGCGCCGACGAGCAGCAGCAAGGCGATGGTGGTCAGCAGGGCAGTGGTGGCGTCGGAGGGCAGCGCGCCGATGGAGGAGAACACGCGGCCGAAATCAAGCGAGCCGAAGTGCTTGATGATCAGAAACAGCGCGATGATGAAACCGAAGTCGCCGACGCGGTTGACGATGAACGCTTTCTTGCCGGCGCCCGAGGCCGAGTCGCGGCGGAAGTAAAAGCCGATGAGCAGGTACGACGCCAGGCCCACGCCTTCCCAGCCCACAAACATCAGCAGGTAGTTGCCGGCCAGCACCAGCGTGAGCATGAAGAACATGAACAGGTTCAGATAGGAGAAGAAGCGGTAATAGCCGCCTTCTTCGGCCATGTATCCGACCGAGTACACGTGGATGAGGAAGCCGACGCCGGTCACGATGAAAAGCATGAGCAGCGAAAGCTGGTCGAGGTAGAGGGTGAATCCGGCGGAGAATGGGCCGGCGGTGATCCAGGAGCCGTAGCTTTCCACGTGCGGGATGGCGTCATGCGGGAGGCCGAAGAAGCGGATCGCGGCCCACACGGCGACAGCGAACGAAAGCGCGGTGCTCGTCAGCGCGATCGCCGACACGGCGGGCTTCGGCAAGCGGCGTCCGGCGAGGCCGTTGATGGCCGCGCCGAGGAGCGGCAGCAGCGGGATGAGCCAGAGATGGAGCGATTCGGTCATTCGCTATAGCTTCAGCAGGTTCACGCGGTCCACGTTCAGGGTCTCGCGCGTGCGGTACACACTAATAATGATGGCCAGGCCGACGGCGGCCTCGGCGGCGGCCACGACCATGACGAAGAAAACAAATACCTGTCCGCTGAGCTGCTGCCACTGCGCCGCGAAGGCCACGAACGACAGGTTCACCGCGTTGAGCATCAGCTCGATGGACATGAAAATCGTGATGATGTTGCGCTTGATGAGGAACCCGGCCACGCCGAGCGCGAACAGGACGGCGCTGAGCACCAGGTAGCAGGCGATGGGGACCATTACGGCTCCCTCCGCCCAGGTGCTTCGCTTTCCTGGCTCCGCGCGCGCTGGGCCAGCACCACCGCGCCCATGATGGCGATGAGGATCAAAACAGACGTCACTTCGAAGGGCAGCAGGAAGTCGCGGAAGAGCAGGCGCCCGACCTGCTGCGGCGGCCCGTAGAGCGCGCCGACGGGGAGCACGCCGGATTGGCGCATCAGGACATAGGTGACCACGCCAGCCAGCAGCAGCACAGCTGGAACGCCGAATCGAGTGGCCACACGGCTGCCGCGGGTGCGCTCCTCTTCGCCGGCGTTGAGCAGCATGATGACGAACACGAACAGCACCATGATGGCGCCGGCGTAGACGATCACCTGGATGGCGGCCACGAATTCGGCGCCCAGCAGCATGTAGAGCGCCGCCAGCGACGCCATCACGACGATGAGCGAAAGCGCGCTGTTGATGGGATGGCGCTGAATCAGCAGGTTCAGCGCGCCCGCCACGCAGGCTGCGGCGAAGATGATGAATAAAGTTAAGTGCATTTCCGTTCAGGACCCGGCACTTAGCATTTAGCGCTCGGCACTTGGCCCGTGTGGCCCCGTGCCACTCCGCGAGAACCTGACGGCTCAATGCCAATTGCCAAGCGCCAAGCGCCCGCCCACCCAAAAATTAACTCATCAATCCGACCACCAAGCTCGTCACGAGAATGTTCGCAATCGCGACGGGCAGCAGAAATTTCCAGCCAAAGGACATCAGCTGGTCATAACGGAAGCGCGGCAGCGTGCCGCGGATCCAAATGTAAAGAAAGATGAACGCGAAAACTTTCAGCAGGAACCAGAACACAGGCAAAAGCTGGCGCAGCAGCGTCCAGGAGGCCGGAGCGAAGTCGGGGCCGTCCCATCCGCCCAAGAACAGGATGGTGGCGAGGCACGCGACCGTGATCATGTTGGTGTACTCGGCCATGAAGAACATGGCGAACTTCATGGCGCTGTACTCGGTGTGATAGCCGGCTACGAGCTCGGTTTCTGCTTCCGGCAGGTCGAAGGGGATGCGGTTGGTCTCGGCGAAGGCGGCCATCAGGTAAATGAAGAAGGCGACAATCTGCCCGCGCCACACAATGTTCCAGTGGCCGTGGAGCTGGCTGGTCACGATGTCGCGCAGGCTGAAGCTGCCGGCGAAGATGAGCACGCCGATGAGCGACAGGCCGAGCGCCAGCTCATAACTCACCATCTGCGCGCTGGCGCGCAGCGAGCCGAGCAGCGAGTACTTGCTGTTCGACGACCAGCCGGCCAGCGCGATGCCGTACACGCCGATGGATGTGACGCCAAGGATGATGAGCAGGCCGATGTTGACGTCGGTGATCTGGATGGGCGTGGTGAAGTTGCCGATGGTGATGCGGTCGCCGATCGGGATCACACTGATGGAAAGCAGCGCCAGAGTGACCGACAGGATTGGCGCAAGAATGTAGAGCGGCCGATAGACGTTGGCCGGGATGATGTCTTCCTTCAGGATGAACTTCAGGCCGTCGGCCAGCGGCTGCAGCAGGCCGAACGGGCCGACGCGCGTGGGGCCCCAGCGGTTCTGCATCCTTCCAACCAATTTGCGCTCGAGCCAGACAGCATAAGCGACCGCCGTCAACAGCACGAAGAGCGTGATCGCGATCTTGACCAGCGAAACGATGGTGTCGGTAAGGAGACTCAAGTTCTCAGTTCTCGGTTCTCAGTTGTCAGCGAAACCAAAGTACTTCAGGGCCAAGGCCCATTACACTTTGCTTGCTCCACCAACGGCGCGGCTGGAAGCCGCGCCCCTTCAAAGCACAAAGTCAGTTGCCAGTCGCCACTTGATGAAACTTGAACCGCAAAACGTGAAGCCTGGGACTAGACCAACTGTTCCTTTTTCTCCAGCGGCTTGTCGGCGCGCCGCTCGATGACCGATTGCAGCGTGTTGGAGTAGCGGCCGAGGGTGCCGGAGGTGAACAGGGAATCTTCCGACGGCACGATCAGACCCGGGTCCTGCGCGACGCTGAACTGGCCCATCTCGGCGGCGGCCGTGTGCACATCGTTGCCGGCGACCAGGTTCCGCCGGCTGACGCCGTGTTCGGGCGCGTAGCCGGGGACGAGGCGCTGAATCTCGTCGAGGATCGCCATCGGATCCAGCGGGCTCAGCTTCGGCTCCAGGCCGTGAGCTTCGAGCCAGACTGCGTGCCGATCGGCCTCGCCGGACTGCGCGCCGCGCGACTGTCCCATGTCAACGCGAGTGCTACCCGGGCCGAAGGGGACGAGCCGGTGAACGTCGCAACCCAGCCGCTCGGCCACGCGCACAATGATTTCGAAATCGGACCTGGTGCCGGTCACGTCGCCGGCCTTCTTCACCAGCTGCAGGTCGCCGGCGGTGTTGGTGAATGTGCCCTCTTTCTCGTAGGCGCAGGCGGCCGGGAACACGACGTCGGCCAGCATCGCCGTCTCGGTGAGGAACATGTCGTGCACCACGACGAAGGTGCGCGAGAGCCCGAACGGATCGATGCCATAGCGGGCGACGGGATTCGATCCGACCACGTAGAGCGCGCCCAGCTTGCCGTCGCGCGCGGCGGAGAACATTTCCGGCAGCGCGAGGCCGGACCGCGTGGGAAACGCCGCCTTCCACTCGACCGAATAGCGCGCGCCATCGGCCAGGGGAACGTAGCCGGGGAGCAGGTCGGGGTAGAGGCCCATGTCGGCCGCGCCGCGCGAGTTGGCGTAGTCACCCAGGCACATAAAGTTGGCGTTGGGCAGCGCGCGGACCAGGTCCGCGATCGCCGGACCGCGGAGCTCGGCGCCAAAAATGACGGTGAGCGCAGCCTCCGCCTTGAGCTTGTCGCGCAGGGCGGCTAGCGACTCGGGCGTCGAGCCATTCACGCCGAGATCGGAGGGCGCGCCCGACGATGATGCGAGGAACTCGACGAAGCGCGCCTCGCCGTTGTTTTCCGAGACCTGGATGAACACCGTTGCCTGGCGGCGCAGCTTGATGGGCGCGTCGTTCACCACGTAGAGCCGCGCCTTGTGCAGGCGGACGTTGTTGCGGATGTTGTAGGCGGCGAGCGGGTGCTGCTCGGTAGGATCGTTGCCGATTACCAGAATAGCGGGCGCGGTGAACAGGTCGCGCATGCTGGCCGTTTTGCCCTTCGCGCCGCGCAACGCGGCGGAGAAAGCAGGGAAGTCGGCGGTGCGATGATGGTCGATGTTGTTGGTGCCCAGCACCGTGCGCGCAAATTTCTGGAGCAGGTAGTTCTCTTCGTTGGTAGTGCGGTTGGAGCCGATCACGCCGACTGACTCGGGCCCGCCGTTTTCAAGCGCCGAGCGCAGCCCAGTCGCTGCGGCTTCGAACGCCTCTTCCCAGGTCGCAGGCACCAGGTGCTGGTTGCGGCGGAGGAGCGGCTGGGTGACGCGCTCGTCGTTCTGCGTGACGTCGAAGGCGTAGCGGCCCTTGATGCAGAGGAAGTCGCCGTTGATGCCGCTCTTGTCGCGATTGTCCCCGCGGACGATCTGCAGTCCGCCTTCGTTGCGGCGGACGCCGAGCGTGGTCTTGCAGCCATCGGCGCAATGCATGCACGGCGTGCCGACGTGCTTCATCTCCCAGGGGCGCGTCTTG
Organism: Terriglobales bacterium; assembly: GCA_035651995.1. Taxonomy (NCBI): domain Bacteria; kingdom Pseudomonadati; phylum Acidobacteriota; class Terriglobia; order Terriglobales; species Terriglobales bacterium. Next base: position 20,920 of record DASRER010000043.1, read on the forward strand.
TAGCGATAAGCGCCCGAGGTGAGCGCGCCGACCGGGCAGATATCGATGCACATGCCGCACTCTTCGCATTCCAGGTGGTCGCCCTGGTTGGGCGCGATGACGGAGGCGGCGCCGCGGTTCTGCACGCCGAGCGCCCACACGTCCATGGCCTCGCCGCAGACGCGCACGCAGCGGTAGCAGAGGATGCAGCGCGGCCGGTCGAAGAAGACCACCGGCGACCACTGCTGCTCTTCTTTGTGGAGCTTGGCTTCCATGAAGCGCGATTCGGCGGCGCCGTAGCTGAAGGTCATGTCCTGCAGTTCGCACTCGCCGCCGGCGTCGCAGACGGGGCAGTCGAGCGGATGGTTGCCGAGCAGAAACTCGAGCGTGGACTTGCGCGCCTGGCGGACTTTTTCGCTGGCGGTGGTGACGACCATGCCGTCGGTGATGGGGACGGTGCAGGCCGTCTGCATCTTCGGCATCTTCTCGATCTCGACCAGGCACATGCGGCAGGCGGCCTGGAGCGAGAGACCCGGGTAATAGCAGAACGACGGCACCTCGATGCCCACGCTCTTGCAGGCCTCGATGAGGAGCGTGCCCGCGGGAGCCTGTACCTGCTTGCCATCTACCGTGATTGTGACCATCTTTCCGTCAGGCATAGCAATCGGCGAATCGGGTGATTGAGTCATCGGGTAAATGGGCCGGCCGAGACATTTTCTCAATTACCCGATTTCTCAATTTCTCAATCTTCACGCCAGCACCGGCAACTGCGTTACTGCGCCGTGTTCTTCAAATGGGCACGGCTTGCCGTTCAGGTGGTCTTCAAATTCGTTGCGCCACTTTTTTACGATGGCAATGATCGGCATGGCGGCGGCGTCGCCCAGCGGGCAGAACGTGCGTCCCAGCATGTTTTCAGCCAGATACTGGATGTTATCAATGTCCTTCTTTAACCCGCCGCCGGCGTGGAAGCGGGTAAGCGTCTTCTTGAGCCAGTCGGTGCCTTCGCGGCAGGGGATGCACCAGCCGCAGCTCTCGTGCTGGTAGAACTTCATGATGCGCAGCGCGAACTTCACCATGCAGGTGTGGTCGTCCACCACGACGACGCCGCCCGATCCGAGGAACGTGCCGATCTTCATGAGCGAATCGAAGTCCATGGCGACGTCGATTTCTTCCGGCTTGAGCAGCGGCGTGGACGAGCCGCCGGGCACGACGGCCTTGAGCCCGTGTCCATCCGGGATGCCGCCGGCCACGTCGTAAATCATCTTGCGCAGGTTGTAGCCGAGCGGGAGTTCGTACACGCCGGGCCTGTTGACGTGTCCGGAGAGGCAGAACAGGCGCGTGCCGCCGTTCTTCGGCGTGCCCAGCGACGCATACCACTCGCCGCCGCCCAGGATGACGTGCGGAACGGACGCGAGCGTCTCCACATTATTAATGACCGTGGGCCCGCCCCACAGGCCGACGACGGCCGGAAACGGCGGGCGGATGCGCGGGATGCCGCGCTTGCCTTCAAGCGACTCCATGAGCGCCGATTCTTCGCCGACCTCGTAGGCGCCGGCGCCGGTGTGCCAGTAACAGTCGAAGTCGACGCCGGAGCCGAAGATGTTCTTACCCAGGAAGCCGCGCGCGTAGGCGTCGGCAATCGCCTTGCGCATGATGTCGACCAGGTAGCGGTACTCGCCGCGGATATAGATGTAGCCGACCTTGGCGCCGACCGAGAGTCCGGCGATGACCACGCCTTCGATGACGGCGTGCGGATCGTGCTCCAGGATGAGGCGGTCTTTGCAGGTGCCGGGCTCGGACTCGTCGCCGTTGCACAGGATGTACTTCGGCTTGGGTGATTCCTTGGGCACGAACGACCACTTCATGCCGGTGGGGAAGCCGGCGCCGCCGCGTCCGCGGAGGTTCGATGCCTTCATCTCGCCGATGATGCCGTCGGCGCCGAGTTTGAGCGCCTTCTGCACGGCCTTGTAGCCGTCGAGCGATAAATAGGTGTCGATGTTCGCGGCTCCTTTTCCGAAGCGCGAGGAAACCACCTTCTTCTCGTCGGGATGGCTCACCAGAGTCGCCATTGGCTATTGGCCCTTAGCTCTCAGCTGATCAAAGACTGCGTCGACGCTTTCCTGCGTCAGGTTTTCGTAAAAGTCGTAGTTCACCTGCATTGCCGGGGCCCAGGAGCAGGCGCCGATGCACTCCACTTCTTCCAGCGTGAAGAGGCCGTCGGGCGTGGTCTGTTTGTGGCCGATGCCGAGTTTTTCGCGGCAGTAGTCGAACACTTCATCGCCGCCGCGCAGCAGGCAGCTGATGTTGGTGCACACCTGCACGTGGAAGCGTCCGCGGGGCCGGGTGGTCAGCATGGAGTAGTAGCTGATCACGTTGCGCACCTCGAGTTCGGTCAGCGCGGTCTTTTCGGCGATGTAGGCGATGGCCTCTTCGGTCAGGTAGCCCAGTTCGTCCTGCGTGTAGAGGAGCATCGGCACGAGAAAAGATCGTTGCGTGGGGTAATCACGCATTTTCTCGGTGAAGAAGCGATCGAGTTGGTCGGAGACCGGTGGCATTTGCAAAGTCGTTTCTGACTGCCGAACCGCCGAATTGCCGAACTGCCGAATCAACGGCCTGACCGTGCGGTATTCTGCGAAGCCGTAAAGATTGCGGTCAGTTCGCGCGCTTCTTGCAGTAAGGGTACGATGGCTCCTTTTCTACGCAGCCTGCTTCCAACAAAAGCTCCCACCACAGCACAGACTCATCCGCAGTGTCGTTATCGGTCTATTTCTCCCAGCACGATGTCGATGCTCCCGATGGCGGCGACCACGTCGGCGATCAAGCGGCCTTCGCACATGGGCGCAAGCGCCTGCAAATTCGCGAACGATGGAGCGCGCATGTGGACGCGGTATGGCTTCGCCGTGCCATCGCTGACCACGTAGTAGCCCATTTCGCCGCGCGGCGATTCGATGGGCATGTAGACCTCGCCCGCCGGCACCGCGAAGCCTTCGGTGACGATCTTGAAGTGGTAGATGAGCGCCTCCATCTGCGTCTTCATCTTGTCGCGATCGGGCAGGACGACCTTGGGCGCGTCGGCTTTCACTGGGCCTTCGGGCATGCCGTCGAGCGCCTGGCGAACCATGGCGATGGACTCGCGCATCTCCTGCACGCGCACGATGTAGCGCGCCCACACATCGCCGTCGCGCGAGATCGGCACGTTGAATTTGAAATGTTCGTAGCCGGAGTAGGGCTGGTCGCGGCGCAGGTCCCAGTCCACGCCGCTGGCGCGCAGCGTGGGGCCGGTGACGCCGAGCGCGATGGCGTCGCCGGCCGATATGTGGGCCACGCCCTTGAGGCGTCCCTGGAAAATGGGATTGCCGGTGAGCAGGGCCTCGTACTCGTCCACGCGATCGGGGAAGCGGTCGGCGAACTTGCGGACGCGGTCCATGAAGCCGAGCGGCGGCTCCAGCGCCAGCCCGCCCACGCGGAAGTACGACGTCATCATGCGCTGGCCGCTCACGGCTTCGAACAGCCGCAGGATGTCTTCACGCTCGCGGAAGCAATAAAGAAAGACCGACATCGCGCCGATGTCGAGCGCGTGTGTGCCCAGCCATACCAGGTGCGACGAGATGCGGGTGAGCTCGTTGAGCATCACGCGGATCCACTGCGCGCGCGGCGGAACCTCCAGGCCGAGGAGCTTTTCGACCGCCAGGCAGTAGGCCAGGTTGTTGGTCATGGGGCAGAGATAGTCGATGCGGTCGGTGAGCGGGACGACCTGCTGGTAGAACTTGGCCTCGCACGTCTTCTCGATGCCGGTGTGCAGGTAGCCGATGTCAGGCATCATGCGCACCACGTTCTCGCCGTCAATTTCCAGCAGCAGGCGCAGCACGCCGTGCGTGGACGGATGCTGCGGGCCCATGTTCAGGATCATGGTGCGGTCCTGGCCGGGCTCGAGAACGGGAGTGGGAGTCAGGTGTGCCATTTGTTATTTGCTGTTGGTCATTTGTTATTTGTCAATTGTTTTGCCGATCGAGGCGCAGCGCGCTCAATAGCAAATCACAAATAACAAATCACAAGATCGTCAGCGGTATCCCTCCACCGGATAGTCCTTGCGCAGCGGATGTCCCTTCCAGTCCTGCGGCATGAGCAGGCGATTCAGGTTCGGATGCCCGGAGAAGCGCACGCCGAACAGGTCAAAGACCTCGCGCTCAAAAAAATTCGCCGCCGGCCAGACGCCGGTCACTGATTCAATGTCGAGGTCCGTGCCCGCCAGGCGGACCTTCAGCCGCACGCGGTCTTTGCGCTCCATCGAGAGCAGGTGATAGACGACCTCGAAGCGCGGCTCGCTTGGATACCAGTCCACGCAGGTCAGGTCGGCGAGCGCGGTGAACTTCAGGCCGCTGCGCAGCAGGGCGCAGGCCTCGCGCAGATAGGCACGCTCGATCCAGACGGTGAGTTCGCCGCGGTCGAGCCTGGCCGACTGTACCGCGGCCGGGTTCCAGGCTTGCAGCGCGGCGATCGTGGGCTGCTGGCCAAGCTGGGCCAGGTCGGTGATGGCGGGGTCAATCATGATTCGCACCCCAGGAAGCGCTCCGCGATCGGCTTTCGCCCGCCCAGTCGAGGACGCCTTTCTTCCATACGTAGAAGAAGCCGACCAGCACGATGCCGATGTACACCAGCATCTCCCAGAATCCGAACATCTTCAGCTCGCGGAAAATCACCGCCCAGGGGTAGAGGAAGACGGCTTCCACGTCGAACAGGATGAACAGCATAGCGACGAGGTAGAACTTCACCGAGAAGCTCTGGCGGGCGTCGCCGGTGGGCGTGATGCCGCATTCGTAGGGCTGGAGTTTGACGCGGCTGGGCCGGTGCTTGCCGAGCAGCCAGGAGAGGGTCACCATCGCGCCCGCGATCAACAACGCCACGCAGCCTTGAAGGAGCAGCGGCACGTAGCGGGCGAAATAGTTTTCAGGCATAAGAACGCACTGTATATAATGCGCGCGCTGCGACAGGGAAACATTCAGTTATAGATTTCACGCTCACGGGTGTCAAGTTGCTGAAAGCCGCGTGTTTAGCGGCGTTTCACAGTGCGGTGCGCAGGCGGCCACGGTGACCATTTTCGGGTTTAACACGGAAGTAAAAAACGGCGACACGGTCTATCACGTGCAGAGCGAGGCGCGCCAGCGCCAGCAGCTTCTGCAAACGCAGGTCTTCGTGCGCGGCCGCATTCTCGGCAAGCGCGCCACGTCCTACGCCGAGCAGGTGGGCCAGCCCGGCTTCTCGGAAGACAAGATGCACGAGCTGCTCAAGGCGCAGCACAAGCTCGTGGTCGAAGCCGTGCGGGCAGGGAAGGTGGATGATGTGCTGCATCCCGAGGAGCACGGCGGGACGTCGGGCGCGTAGGTCGCGAGTTCACAGTTCACAGTTCACAGTTCACAATTCACAATTCACAGTTCAGGCCCATTCAGCGGCGGCTTGGTTTGCTGTGAACTGAAAACGGTAAACTGTGAACTGAGATGCGCCTCATCATCAACGGAGAAGAGCGCGAGTTTCCGCAACTGGCGAGCGTGGCCGACCTGGTCGCCCAACTCGCCATGAAAGCTGATCGCGTGGCGGTGGAATTGAATCGCGACATCGTGCCACGGGGGCAGTGGTCTTCGACACCGGTCGCCGACGGCGATCGGCTGGAGATTGTGCACTTCGTGGGCGGCGGCTCTTTTCGGTCATCCTGAGCGCCGCCGGAGCGCAGGCGACGGCAAGTCGAAGGATCCCTACTCGATCCGCGAGTGCTGGGTGAGGCAGCGATCCTTACGACTCGCCCCTCGCCTTCGCTCGGGACTCGCGCAGGATGACTGCAACTCCCGTTTTTCCTCAGGAATCCTCTCCGTTACCCCTGAATCCCGTTGACATCACACAATTGACCCCTAGAATGTTTTAAACATTTTTGCAGTTTTTTGTTTGCGCATGGAAAAAGGGTACACGTCGAACCGGGTGGTGGAGCTGACGGGCATCACGCCGCGCCAGCTGCAGTGGTGGGATGAGCGCGGCATCGTGGCGCCGGCGCGCGAGGGGCGCAACCGGCTCTACTCGATGGCCGACCTCGCCGAAATCGCCGTCATCTGCGAGCTGCGGCGCAAGGGCTTCTCGCTGCAGCGCGTGCGCAAGGTGATGCGCTTCCTGCAGCGCGAGCTTGGCAAGCGGCTGGTGGACACGGTCAGCGCCGGCTCGGACTGCCACCTGCTCACCGACGGTCGCACGGTGTACCTGGAAACCTCGGCCCGGCAGGTGATTGACATTCTGAAGAACGCGCGCCAGCCCATGTTCGCCGTCTGCCTGAGCGACACGGTGCGCCAGGTGAAAGCGGAGCTGCGCGGCCTCGATGCAAGGGGCCGGCGCAATGGGCGGGCGGCTCGGCGCAAGCCAGCTGCGCGCGCGCGTGTGCAGCCGAGCGTGCGGCGCCGCGCCGGGTAGTTACCGGCGGGGTGTTGTGGCGGTTACTTAGGTTTGGAGCGGACGGCGGGAAAGGGCGCTTCTCAGCCCGCTGGAAGCGTTCAATACAAGCAGCACCCGATCGGCCGGGCTCTGAAACGACAGCAACCCGATCACCGAACACGGAGGTGCCATGGTCGCAGAGATCAACGTCCTGAACGAGTGGATCCCCGAGCAGATGGGCCCGGGCACGTTGTTCGTTCTGGAAAATGCCGGCGAGGTGGGCGAGAGCGAAGATCCCTACTGGGCCGTGCTCGCTTGCCCCGAATGCGGCTCGCTGGGCCTGATCACCAAGCGCCAGATCGCGGGACTGCTGCCGGTGATCTGCGGATCGGACCAGTGCTCGGCACAGTTCTTCATCCGCGATAGCGACATTCTGGTGCGCAAGCCCAGCTGAGGAGCGCGCGCCGGCCAAGTTGGCCTGAGCAGAGCAAGGGAGCGGCACGTCGCCGCTCCCGATTTTTTTTTGCCTCAGGCAAATCCCTTAGCTTCTCCGTGAACGCGTTCCGCGACTTCCCGGACATGAGAAGATGGCCCTTCGACTTTCCTGCATGCCGGCCATTGTGAAGATCGATCCGCGGCGGCGGATCGTTTACTCCACCTTCCACGGTCCTGTGACCGGCGACGAACTGCTGCGCCACCAGGCGACCATCCAGGGCGATCCCGACTTCAACCCCGAGTTCGCCGACGTGGTGGACTTGAGCGCAGCCGCATTGACCGCGTCCATTTCTCCGGAGACGCTTTCCCGGCTGGCGCAAAGCAAAAGCCTGTTCAGCGAGCAGACGCCGCACATCGTGGTGGCGCCCGCGCCGCTGGCGCGGGAGATGGCGCGCGGCTACAAGAAGATGGTACGGTCGTCGCGTCCGAACTTCTTCGTCGTTGCCTCGCTCACCGAGGCCAACACGCTGCTGCATGGCCTGGGGTACGGTCCCGAGCCGTAGCCTGCCCGACGCTCAGCCGACGCTGAAGAATCCGTTCATCGGGGCTGCTCCGCCGGCCGCTCCCGGCAGCCCGCCGGCGCCGAGCAACTCGAGCACCAGGCGAAGCGTGCTCTGGTGCTGGAACAAAGTCGCGGATTGCAGGCCCTGCCGCACGGCAGGTCCGATGAGAAGGCAGGCAACGTGTCCGCCGCCGTTTTGCGTGTCATGAACGGCGCCTTCATCGAACAGGATGATCAGCAGGCCGTGCTGGTTGAACGAGCTGCTCCCGAGCAACGGACCGATATGTGAACCCAGCCAGCCGTCGGCCGCAGCGAGTTTCACACTCAGGGAGCAGTTCGATGTGCCGTCGGGGCAGTCGTGTGCATTGTGCAGGTTGTTGGGGACGATGAAATTGAAGTCCGCGACGCGGTCCGCGGCAGAATCGGCCGCGAACTCGGAAAATGGCCGCAGGTTCCCCGCCTGCGCTGGATTGTTGACGACGTCGGTGAGATATGCGAACGGATTGTGGTGCTTGATATAGGGATAAACGTCATCGCCCAGATATCCGCGAGACGGCAGGCTCTCCAGGTACGCGTGCCAGGTCTTTCCGGCGGCCGCGAGCTGGCGCACGACGTTATCGGAATCGACCGTGCCGGAGAAGCTGTCGTCGCCGGCGATCAGCCGGCCGGTGGTGAGCATGAAGTAGTTGGGCAGCGACGGGTGGGTGTTGCCGAAGTAGGCCGTTGCCAGCGCGCCGCGCGCCGGCAGGGAATTAAAGAAGGGCATCACCGGGTTGCCGATGACAGATGCGTACGATGTGTTTTCCAGCACGACGAGATAGATCGGCGTCGCTTGAGCTTGGACCGCCTCCGGCGGCGGGGAGCCGGCCGTCGTCCCACCGCCGGAAGACGATGAGCCGCCGCAACCGAAAAACATACCGGCAGCCACCAGCGGCGCCGCCAGACGGCGCATCCGGTTCCAAAATGCTCTTGTGAACATCAGGGGGTTAGATTCCCTGCCGCCGCGTGCGGATGCCCTTCGCGGCCAGGGACGTATTCGTCTTCAACCACTTCGCGGCCAAGACGTGAACGGCCGACTGAACGCGGCCGGGTTCAAGCCAGACATCAATTTGGCTCACCAGGGAAGAGGCATCGCCGCCGAAAGGGCAGCGGAAAGCGACAGCATCAGTCGCCGGCGCGGGAATCAGTTCTGCCCGGCCTCCGGCGGGGTCGCGATCCTCTGCACCGAGCTGTAGAAGACCGGGATCGCGACCAGCGTGATCAGCGTGGAGACTGTGAGCCCGCCGATCACCGCGATGGCCAGCGGCTTCTGCAGCTCGGCGCCGGAGCCGATGCCCAGCGCCAGGGGCAGCAGTCCGAAGAGCGTGCACAGGGTGGTCATCAGAATGGGGCGCAGGCGGATGCGCCCGGCGGCCACGAGCGCTTCGCTGACCGGCATGGTGCCGTGCAGCCGCTCGTAGTACTCGAACAGGATGATGCCGTTCTTTACCACCAGCCCCACCATCAGGATGATGCCCATGAAGGAAGACACGTTGAGCGGCGTGCGCGTGACGAGCAACAGCAGAAAGACGCCGACCAGCGACATGGGCGCGGCCGAGATGATGACCAGCGCCGGCAGGTACGCGCGGAACTGAATCACCAGCACGGTGAAGACTGCCGCGATGGAAAGCGCCAGCACGAACAACAGCTCGCGGAACGAGCTTTGCTGGCTCTCGTACTGGCCGCCGATCTCCCACGTGTAGCCGACGGGCAGCCGGGCGTCGCCCAGGATTTTTCGCACGTCGGCGATGGCGCTGCCCAGGTCGCGGTTCTCCAGGCGCGCGGTGAGCACCACCATCAGGCGCTGGTTCTCGCGCAGCAGCTCGTTTTGCCCGCGCGATTGCCCGATGCTTGCCAGCGACTGCAGCGGCACGGTCTGCTTGGCGGGCGTCACGATGGGGAATTGCCGGATGCTGGCTTCCTGGAAGCGAAACGCGTCGGGATAGCGCAGGCGAATGGGAATCAGCCGGTCGCTCAGGCGGAAGTCGGTCGCCGAGTTTCCCAGCAGGCCCGAGCTCACCTGCTGCGAGACCTGGTCCACCGTCAGCCCGACGTGCGCCGCCAGCGCCGGGTCAACATTGATGACCAGCTCAGGATTGCCGCGCCGCGGGCCCTTGAAGTCCACGATGCCGGCGACTTTCTCGATCCGCGGGCCGAGCTCGTCGGCGATGCGGTTCAACTCGTCGCTGTTGTTGCCGAAGATCTTCACCTCGACCGGCTCGGGCGAACCTTCCAGATCACCGAGCATGTCCTGCAGAATCTGGATGAACTCCACGTCCACGCCGGCGATGCCGGAGGTGATCTGCTGGCGGAGGCCGGCCATGATCTCGTCGGCGCTGCGGTTGCGCTCCGAGCGCGGCTTGAGCTTGACCAAAATGTCGCCCTTGTTCTGCTCGGTGGCAAACAGGCCGAGCTCGGCGCCGGTGCGGCGCGAGAATGCCGCCAACTCCGGCAGCTTGGCGACTTTGGCTTCGATCTGGCGCACCAGCGCGTCGGTTTCACTCAACGATGTGCCGGCGGGCGTCAAGTAGTCGATGACGAAGCCGCCTTCGTCCATCTCGGGCAAGAAACCGGTGCCGAGGTTCAGGTATGCGACCACGGCGGCGGCGATCATTAGGGCCGCGGCGGCGCTGACCACGAGCCTGCGGCCGAGCGCCCAGCGGATGCCGCGCTCGTACAGCCGGTTCACCGGCTCGATGAACCGCGCGGACGACTCGCGAAAGCTGCTGCGCCCCAGTAGAAATTCCGCGACGAGCGGCACCAGGAACAGCGAAAAGACCAGAGAGAGCAGCACGGACGCGGTGAGGGTGACCGACAGCGCCACGAAGAACTCGCCGACGGCGCCCTTCAAGAACCCGAGCGGCAGGAAAACGACAACCGTAGTGAGCGTGGAGCCCACCACCGGGCCGATCAACTCCTGCGTGCCTTTTTCGGCGGCGGCTTCGGCGGTCTCACCCTGGCCGATGTGACGGTAGATGTTTTCGACGACCACGACGGCGTCGTCGATCACCAGACCGATGGCGATGGCCAGCCCGCCGAGCGACATCAGGTTCAAGGTGCCGCCGAGCAGCGCGACGAAGAAAAACGTGGCGATCACCGTCAGCGGGAGGCTGAGGGCGGCGACCACGGTGATGCGCAGGTCGCGCAGGAAGACGAACAGGACTACCACTGCCAGCACCGCGCCGATGATGATGGCATCGCGCACGCTGGCGATCGATTCAGCCACGAACTCGGCCAGGTCGTACACCACCGAGAGGTGCAGCGTGGCGGGGATAAGGTTCGCCGAGGAAAACGCGATGTCCTTCACCTGCCTTGCCACGTTCAGGATGTTGCCGCCGATCTGGCGCGTCACGTTAATGATGGCTGCCGGCTTGCCGTTGCCGGTGACCAGGGTCCGCCGGTCGGCCGTGCCTTCGCGCACGATGGCAATGTCGCGCAGGCGCACAGGGTTGGTGGCGTCGGCGCCGACCACGGTGTTGCCGATGTCGTCCACGCTCCTGTACTGCGAGTTGGTAAGCACCAAAAACTGCTGATAGTTGGCGTCGAGGCGGCCAACGCTCGAGATGTTGTTGGTCGCCTTCAGGCGGTCCGCGATGTCGGTAAGGCTGAGCCGGTGCGCAAGCGCCTTCTGCGGATCGATGACGACGGAGATCTCGCGCGTGTCGGTGGCGTCAACCTCCACGCGGGCGACGCCGGGCACGCGGCTGAACGCTGGACGCAGGTTGTAGACGGCATAGTCGCGCAGGTCGGCGTCGGGGACGTTGCCGTTCAGCACCAGGCTGAGGATGGGCCACACGGTTGGACTCAGGCGCTCGACCTGGATCTCGGTATCGGGCGGCAGGTTGGCGCGGGCTTCGTTGACGCGCGCCTGCACCAGTTGCAGCGCCTGCTGCATGTCCATGTTGTCGCTGAACAGCACGGAAATCTCGCTGCCGCCGCGGATCGTCCGCGAGCGCACGCGGCGGACGCCGAGCACGGTCGAGACCTGCTCTTCGATGGGCCGCGTGACGGTGAGCAGCATCGTTTCGGGCGAGAGGTCGCCGGCGTGCACAAGAACAACGATGCGCGGGAAGTTCAGCTCCGGATAAATATTGCTGGGCAGGCGCGTGAGCGCGACGGCCCCGGCCATTGTCAGCATCGCGGTCAGGAGAAACACCGCGCGGCTGTTGTTGCGGCATGCCCGGACCAGGTTCATTGCCGAATCCGCACTTTTGCTTTTTCCGGCAGGCCGTATCCGCCGGTGAGCACCACGGTGTCGCCCTCGTTCACGCCGGAGAGGACTTCGACCGCGTCCCTGGTCTGAATGCCGATTTCGACCGGCACGAACTCGGTCGAGTCGCCGTTGACTTTGTAGACGTGCGGCGCTCCGTTCTCGTCGGGATAGACGGCGGCACGCGGCAGCACCAGGCGCGGCCCACGCTGCCTGAGCGGCAACTCGACGGAGAGGAATTCGCCCAGCTTGAGAGCGGCGCTTGGGTTCTCGATGCGGATGCGCACCGTGCCATTGTTCGTGGCGGGATCAACCGCCGGGAGAACCGAAACGACGACGGCGGTGAACCTGCTTCCGGAAGCCGCATTGGTTTCGACCTGGAATTTCTCGCCCGTCCTGATCTCGCCCAGCCGCGTTGCGGGTACAGTGCCGAGAAGCTCGAGCGGATTGACGTCGGCGACCTCGACCACCGGCTGCGCCGCGGTGCCGTCCACCTGCTCGCCGGCGTTGACGAAGCGCCGCACCACGGTGCCGGCGAAGGGCGCCCGCACGATGGCGCGCTCGAGTTGCGCCTTCGCGGTGGCCAGCGCCGCCTGCGCCTGCTTCAGCGTGGCCTCGGCCACGGCCGCGGCGGTGCGCGCGTCTTCCACTTCTTTGCGCGACGAGATGCCGCGCCCCAGCAGGCCTTCCTCGCGCTGCTCGGCGATGCGGGCGTTGTTCAACGAAGCCTGCGCCTGGGCCACTGCGGCTTCGGTCTGGCGTTCCTGTTCGCGCAGCAGCGTGCTGTCGAGTTCCGCCAGCTCCTGTCCGGCGGCGACGCGGTCGCCCTCAACCACCGAGACGCGCGCGATGCGTCCCGGCACCAGCGGCGCGATCTTGGCGTCGCGATTCGGGAGCGAGGCCAGGTTGCCGGTAACGATCAGGCTGGCCGCAATCTCGCCCTTCTTCACCTTCGTGACCGTGACTTCCGGCACCGCGCTCTCGGTTTTTTCTTCCGCGGCGTTCTTGCCGCAGGCGGAGAGCGCGAGCGTGAGCGCGAGTGGGAACAAAAGACGTCGGCGAGCGTTAGTCAAGGGGCGCTCCCACGGTTTCCTCCAGCGCGGCAAAGGAAGTATGCGCCGCGAGAAGCGTGTCCAAATAGGACTTGCGTGTGTCGCTCAGGCGGCGCTGCGCGTCAATGAGCGTGAGCAGGTTGCTCTTTCCGGAGCGGTAGCTTTCCTCGGCCATCTCCAGCAGCCGGACCATCTCCGGCACGATGCGCTGCGAGTACTGCTGCGCCTGGTTGGCCTTGGCGAGGTAGTCGTAATAGGCCGCGGCCACCTGCGCCGAGGCATTGATGCGCTGAAAGCCAAGCGTGAGGCGAAGCAGCTCGAGCCGCGCGCTGGACGCGGCGACTTCGCCCTGGCCGTGGTAGAGCAGCGGTAGCGTCACGGTGATCCCGCCTTTGGCGCCGGCCTGGAAGTCCGGGGGCGAATTGAAGTCGGCGCCGGCGGAGAGATCTACGTTCGGGATGCGCTGCGCCCTGGCCAGGGCCAGGCGGCGTTCTTCGCTGCGCAGGTCCTGCGACGTCTTCAGCAGATCGGAGTTCGACTCCATGGCTTGCGCCGTGACCGTCTCGAGCGTCGCGGCCGGCGGCAATTCCTCGGCGTTGCCGGCCAGCCCAAGCTGATCGCTCAGGGGCCGATTCAGCAGCGCCGCCAGCAGGACATCGGCCGAGCGCTGCGCCTGCACGGTCAGCTGGTAATCGGCGGCGGCGCGGGCGGCCTCGACGTCGGCCTGGAACACGTCGAGCTGGGCGACGTCGCCGGCATCGAAGCGGCTCTGCGCGATGTCGCGCGTGCGGTTGGCCAGGTCGAGCGCGGTCTTCGCCTGTTGGCTTTGCGCGCGTGCCACCAGGGAGCGGAAGAACGCCTCGCGCGTGCGGCGGCGCACCTGCCGCTCCAGCACGCCGATGTCGACCTCGATGGCTTTCTGCTCTTCCTGCGCCAGCGCGATGCGCTTGGACCGCTTGCCGCCGAGTTCGATAGGCAGGTCGAGCGCGACGCCTTCGTGCGGCGTATCGCGCGCGGCCGTGAATCCCAGCGCAGGATTGGGCAGCTGTCGCGCCGTGGTGATGCCGGCCAGCGCAATGGCGCGCTGCTGGCGCGCGGCGCGCAGCTCCAGGTTGCCCGTCTGGGCTGCCGCAAGCGCAGTCTTCAGGTCGAGCGCCTGCTGCGCCGCCGCCGGCTGGGGCAGCAGCAACAGCAATGAGCACATCGCCGGAAGATGACGTGTCAAGAGTAAGACGCCCGCGCTAGGAAGCAGGAAATGCGCATCGTACTCCGCCGCTGCGGAGCGCGCAATGCGCCGCCGCCGGAGCGGAAAACGTTACTTGCCCACTACCAGGATCACGAACGACCCCGGCTTGATGGTGCGCCGAGGACGCTGTGACGGGTCGGCCGCAGGCGTTTCCACGTACTCGGCCGCGGAAAGGAACACCTTCTTCGTCCTGGGGTCGAATGCCATGGTCCTGGCGCCGGGCTGCGTCTTCACTGCGCCCGCGTCTTCGTATTGGTCGGCCGACTTCTCGTGGAAGAGGTTCAGCACGCCTTCACCGCAGGAGAACATAACCAGGTTCGACGACGGATCGAACGCCGCGTAGTCCACGCCCTTGCCGATGGGGAAGCTGCCGATGACCTTGCCATTGGCGGCGTCCATCACCACCATCCTGGGCTCGTCGCGCGTGCCGATGAACAGACGGTTGGTTTTGCTGTCGTATGCCAGGCCGGTCGGCACCTTGGCGACGCCGATGGCGAAGCGGTTTTTCACTTCGAGCGACCTGGGATCGAACACCACGACCTCGCCGCTCTCCTCGCTGTTCACGTAGATCAGTCCGTTCGAGCCGATCACGGCCTGCTCGCCGTCGCCTTCCAGCTTGACCGTGCCGACGACCTCGCCAGTGGAAGCGTCAATGGCGGTGATGTCGTGCGTGCCGTGGTTGTTGGTGAACACGCGCTTTGTCGCGGGATCGTAGTAGATGCCGTCGGGGCCCTTGCCCACGTCAATCTTCTTGATCAGCGCCAGTGTGGCGGGATCGAACATGGAGACCTTGTTCTCGCGGCCGTTGCTGGTGAAGCCGTGCTTGAACTCGGGCGCGACGGCGACGCCGTGCACGCCGGGCGTGTCGGCGATGGCGCCAACCACTTTTCCGGAGTCGGCGTCCACGATGTCCACCTGCGTGCCGTGCGAGAGGTAGACGCGGCGCGCGGCGCTGTCGATGTACACGTAGTCGAAGCCGCCGTCGCCGGGAATGGGATATTTGGCAACCACCTTGTAGCCGGTCTCGCCGGACGCCGAGATCGCGGCCGAGAACACCAATAAGAGGACAGACGTGAACTTCTTCATGATCCCTCCGAAGGGCGGAATTATAGGGCAGCGCAGCTCTCTCACCGCGCAGCACCGGCAAAAATTTGCTCCGTAGCTGCTAAAATTGCTTCCTCCAGCCATGTCACCGCAGGCGCCATTTAGCGACGTCCCCACCGCCATCGCCGACATCCGCGATGGACGCATGGTCGTGGTGGTGGACGACGAAGACCGCGAAAACGAGGGCGACCTGACGCTGGCTGCCGAAAAAGTCACGCCGGAAGCGATCAACTTCATGGCGCGCGAGGGCCGCGGGCTGGTGTGCCTGGCGCTGACCGAAGAGCGGCTCGACCACCTGCGCATCGGCCCCATGACGGTGGAGAACACGAGCAACTACGGCACCGCGTTTTGCGAATCGATCGACGCGCGCGAAGGCGTGACGACAGGCATCAGCGCCTACGACCGCGCCCATACGATTCAGGTGGCGATCGATCCCAAGTCGCGCCCCGGCGACCTGGCGCGCCCCGGTCACATTTTTCCGCTGAAGGCGAAAAAGGGCGGCGTGCTGGTGCGGGCCGGGCAGACGGAAGCGGCCGTCGATCTGGCGCGCATGGCCGGACTGGTTCCGGCGGGCGTGATCTGCGAGATCATGAATGAAGACGGCACCATGGCGCGCGTGCCGCACCTCATCGAGTTCTGCCGCAGGCACAACCTGAAGATGCTGACGGTGGCCGAACTCATCCGCTACCGGCTGCAGCACGAGCGCTGTGTGCGCCGGGTTGGCGAGTCGCTGCTGCCCACGCGCTTCGGCGACTTCCGCATGATCGCCTACGAGAGCGAAAGCGACGGCTCCACCCACATGGCGCTGGTGCGCGGCGACGTGGAGCACGCCTCCGGGCCGGTGCTGGTGCGCATGCACTCGCACTGCGTTGCCGGCGACATCTTTGGCGCCACCTGGTGCGGCTGCCGCGAGTCGCTGGAAGGATCCATGAAGCGGATCGCCAAGGAAGGGCTCGGCGCGGTGATTTATCTGCACTCCACCGGCCGGGGCTTTACCGTGGAGCGCGTGGACGGGCAGCGCGTCCTCACCTTCCACCGCGAAGTGCGCGATCCGCAGCGCCTCGAGCACCAGCGCACCACCCAGCGCGAGATCGGCATCGGCGCGCAGATCCTCTCGGACCTGAACCTGCACAGCATCCGCCTGCTGACGAACCACCCCCGGCGCGTGGCCGCCCTGGAAGGCTTCGCGGTGAAGATCGTGGAGCAGGTGCCGATCGCCAATTCAAAACTAAAAATTCAAAATTAGGGACCACCCCCAGGTGTTGGGCGCGTCAGCAGCGCCGCACTTGGCATTGATTTTCACTTTGTATTTTGAAATTGAGCTAGGCTCCCGGATGGAAGAACCGAATCGCCCAGTAGACCAGCGCGGCCACGGCGGCCGACGCCGGAATGGTCAAGATCCACGCCCACACGATGCGCGTGGCAACGCCCCACCTCACCGCTGACAGGCGATTGATCGCGCCTACGCCGATGATGGCGCCGGTGATGGTGTGCGTGGTCGAGACGGGAATGCCGGCCAGCGCGGTGCCGAAGAGCGTGACGGCGCCGGCGCTTTCGGCGCAAAAGCCGCCCACCGGCTTCAGCTTGGTGATCTTCGAGCCCATGGTGTGCACGATGCGCCAGCCGCCAAAGTACGTTCCAAGGGCGATCGCCAAGTGCGCGGCGAGAATAATTGGCCAGTGGTAGACGCCCCAGTTCGTCGCGACCTCCTGCTTGCTCATCAACCCGGCGGTGTAGAGGGCGCCGGCCACAATGCCCATGGTCTTCTGCGCGTCGTTGCCGCCGTGTCCCAGGCTATAGGCGGCCGCGGAAAGCAGCTGCGCCTTTCGGAACCATGAGTCCACCTGTTGCGGCGCCTTGTTCCGGAAAAGCCAGTAGACGGTGGTCATGAACACCAGCGCCAGCACCATGCCCATGACCGGCGCCACCACGATGAAGATGAGCGTCTTGGTCCAGCCCTCGGGCAGGATGGCGCCAAAACCGGCGCGGGCCACGGCGGCGCCGGCATAGCCGCCGATCAGCGCGTGAGAACTCGAAGTCGGCAGTCCCCACCACCACGTGAGCAGGTCCCACACGATCGCGCCGACCAGCCCGGCAAGGACGACGTACTGTGTGACCACCTCCAGGTGGATCATCCCCTTGCCAATGGTCTTGGCGACCGCCGTGCCCAGGAAGAACGCGGCCAGGAAGTTGAACACCGCCGCCCACACCACCGCCAGGCGTGGCGACAACACGCGCGTGGAGACCACGGTCGCGATGCTGTTGGCCGCGTCGTGGAAGCCGTTCAGGAAGTCGAATATCAGCGCGGTCAGGACCGTGATCAGCAGCAGCCAGGTGGAGGTTTCCACTGTGTCCTTATATCTCCGCTTGCGACGATGTCCGCGAGAACAACGGCTCGCGCGAAGCCAAAAGGGAAATCAAAGCAGGACGATCCGAATTGCGGCTCACGTGCTCTTCAGCACCACGGTCTCCAGCACGTTGGCCACGTCTTCGGCCTTGTCGGTGGCCGTCTCGAGCACCTCGAACAGCTCTTTCAGCTTGATCAGCGCGATGGGATCTTTTTCACGCTCGAACAGCCGCCCGATCGCCTCGCGGGCAACGCCATCGGCTTCGTTTTCCAGGCGGTTGATCTCCACACAGTAGTTCAGGACGCCGCTTTTGTTGCGGTCGAGCAGCGCCATGGCCTTCTCCAGTTGCTCGCATTGGCGGACGATGAGCTGCGCCAATTCGGCCGCCGCCGGCGGCGGGTTGGTGATCTTGTAGACCTGCAAGCGCTCTCCGGCCGCATTGACGAAGTCGAGGACGTCGTCAAGCGACGACGCCAGGTGATGAATGTCCTCGCGGTCGAAGGGGGTGATGAACGTCTGGTTGAGCTTGGTGAGGATGGCGTGAGTCATCTCGTCGCCACGGTGCTCCACGTCCTTGATCTTCTGCAGGCGCGGATCAGAGCTGTTGTAGTTGGCCAGGATGTCGGCCAGCAGGCGGGCGCCTTCGGTAAGGTTCCCGGCCATCTGGGCAAACATGTCGAAAAACTTGACGTCACGCGGGACGATGCGGACCAATCGGGCGGCTCCGAAGGCGACGTTGGGCCCCACTGCACGGGGCAGCGTGAAAAAGCCACTCAATATCTCACGCAGGCAAAAGTAGCGTCAAACCGGCGGCTGCTGGCCGTCAGGGCGTCGCCGGGCCCCGTCCGTGAGCGCGGAAAAAGAAACAGGCCGCCGTTTCCGGCGGCCTGTTTTCCGCTTGCAGGAGCAGTTACAGAGTGGATTCGATCTCGAAACCCCAGGCCTCGAGCAGTGGCTCGGGGATGAACTTCGAGTTCTTGTTGCGCCGCGCCCATTCGCGCAAACGGGTGGAGCGGATGTACTGGTCGGGCTGGAGCTTGAACTCCTTCACCACCTGCTCGAACTCGGTGATGGTGGGAGTGACCGGGCCAATCGGCTCCGGCTTGCCCCAGTTTGGATTGCCGCGTCGCTTAGCCATGGATGAGTCCTGCCTCTTTCTAAAAGGTCCTTATCAACTGATCGGGTATCAAAACCGCCCTTGCACCGGGCCTACGCAAATTTGGATTCCCCGGGTCGTATTTTGGATTCACGAGGTTACAAAGACCCGCGACCTATGTTCACGGACAGAAACCGCGCTCAAAAAGACCGGTTATTTTACGCGAACCGCGCCCTTGTAGCAATCAGAAAATGGGGCATTGGTTTAATAGTAAACGCTTTGTTTGCTGATGCTTAGAAGAGGGTAGAGGGGCCTCGCCCGGAGGGCAGGTCCAGGCATTCTCCCTGGACTCCACTGCAACTAGTTTATTTTTCAGCAGCTTAAGGCCAAAGTGACTGGTTATCGTCACCCTACGGCGTGGATACGAACCATTGGCGCGCATGGCGTTAATTGACCTACCCCAATCTTCAGGAACTCAGCAATAATCCCGCGGGCCTTCGTTCCTCGGCACAGCTTGCCCTGGAGGTTGTTGCGCATGCACGTTTCGCGGCGGCAACTCGTCTTATGGATCGCCCTAGCAGCCACCACGGCCGCACACGGCCAAAACCCGGCGCCATCGATGAGCACGCCGAAGACGCCCGCGCCGCTCACCGCCAAGCCGGCGGAGCTGTGCACGCTCGAAGGCCGCGTGCTGGCGGCCGACACCGGTGAGCCGCTGAGGAAGGCGCGCGTCATTATGGTTCGCGAGCAGACCCTCACGCCGCAGACGCCCGGCACGAACCAAGCCGCGCAGCGCATGCGCCAATTTGTGGCGACCACCGACCAGGAAGGTCATTTCATCTTTAAAGAACTTGACTCCGGGCGCTACACGCTGAGCGCCACGCGCAACGGATACGCGCAGCAGTACTACGGCGCCACAGCCGCGAACCGGCCGGGAACACCGCTCACGCTGGCGCCGGGGTCGAACACGAAAGACATCGCGCTGCGCATGACGCGCGCCGCCGTCATCAGCGGCCGCGTGCTCGACAATGACGGCGAGCCGCTCAGCTACGTCGGCGTGCAGGCGATGCAGTACGGATACCAGCGTGGGCAGCGCATGCTGCGTCCGCGCGGCTACGGTCAGACCGACGACCGCGGCATGTATCGCATCCACGACCTGCCGCCGGGGAAGTACTACGTCAGCGCCACCTATCGCGATCCCGGCCAGGTCGAGTTCGTTCGCGACGGCACAGTGAGCACCGAAGCCGACATGAGCTATCCAACCACCTACTACCCGGCCACGACGGATGCCGCCAGCGCCCAGGCCATGCTGGTGCGGGCGGGCGAGGAGCAGGAGGTTGATTTTCAGCTCGTTCCGCAGCGCGCGGTCAGCGTGCGCGGCCGGGTGATCAACGCCGCAACCGGAAAACCCGCGATCAATTCCTCGGTCTTTGTCCTGCCACGAAGCTCCATCACCAGCGGCTTCTTCGGCAATTTTTCCTCGACAGCCTACGTCCAGAACGCGGAAGGCGAATTCCAGTTGCGCGGCATCCTGCCCGGCGCCTACGTCCTGATGACGCAGCAAATGGATGAAGGCAAGCGCTACAGCGCCTACATGAACCTCGACGTGGGCACGCAGGATGTGGAAGGCGTGCAGCTGGTTCTTTCCGCCGGTTCCACGATCGAAGGCCAGGTGCGCATCGAGGGGCCGCCACTCCCGGCCGGGCGCCCGCCGGTCACGGTGTTGCTGACGCAGGCCACGTTCCTGCCGCTCTCGGGCTTTGGCGGCTCAGCCCGCGTGAAAGATGACGGCAGCTTCGTCATCGAGAACCTCGGCCAGGGGTCTTACCGCGTGAACGTGAACAACGCCGGCGAGACCTCGTATCTGAAGTCCGTCCGCATGGGGAACCAGGACCTGCTCGACAAGGAACTGGTGGTCCAGACCGGCGCCAAGCTGCAGCCGCTGGAGATCGTCGTCAGCCAGAATGCCGGCGCGGTACAGGGCGCGGTGGAAGATGGCGACCACAAGCCGTGGGCCGGCGCTCAGGTGGTGCTGGTGCCCGAGCGCAAGAACGAGCTGGGCCGCCTCTTCGCCTCGGGACGCTCGGACCAGTACGGACACTTCTCCGTTCGCGGCATTACGCCGGGCAAGTATCGCGTTTATGCGTTTGAGCAGATCGAAGCCGGGGCGTGGCAGGACCCGGAGTTCATGCGCAAGTATGAAGACCGCGGCTCGCGCGTGGAGATCGGCGAAAGCTCGCAGCCTTCGCTGACCCTCAAGCTGATTCCGGCGAGCGAAACCAGCGCGGACCAGTAAACGGCAGCACTCAGCAGTCAGCAATCAGCAGTTAGCACTCAGCATTCAGCCCTTGCACATCCCGGCTCAAGCCGCGACCCTCGCTGAAGCCGTTCGGGGGCTGAGTGCTGACTGCTGAGTGCTGAGTGCTGACTGCTGCCCTTCACACAGCTGCGGCCAGCTGTTCGTATTCGCGGTCCGAGCCGCTGCCCATCAGCACCCACAGCGTGTAAATGCCGAGCGCGGTGCCGAACGGCATATTGATCAGGCTGATCACGCCCAGCACGATGGCCAGCATGCGCGCCCAGGTGGCGCGCTGCATCAGGCCAACACCCGCCGCCAGACCCAACGCGCCCTTCACCAGGATGACCAAACCGATTGCCGATATCAGCGGCCGCACAAACGGGGGCGGCCCCTCGCCGCCGGCAGCCGCTATGTGCGCCAGGATGACGCGCGACACCAGCAGCATGCACGCGCCCGCGATGGCGTGCAGCACCGAGTAAATCATCCACAATACCGCCAGAATGCCGATGTGCCGCTCAACCCGCCCCGCCCCCGGCGCGCTGGGTCTCCCTGCCACCGGAACAGCGGTTGTGACCGGTACTACCGCGCCACACTTCGGGCAGGCCGACATCCCACGCGTTACCTCAGATCCGCACTGGTTGCAGAACATGACGCCTCTTTCCGATCATTACGACCGACGACGAAAAAGTTTCCGGCAGGCCCGGCCAACCCGGGCGTCCGGGTCAAAACGATGGTAGAGCCGGGCTCAGCCTGCACCAAGCAAAAAGAGAACTCGGACCAGTTTGGGAAATCGCTTCGCCACTGGTAATCCCTGTTTGGCAGCTTGCCGCGCCGGCGGGCGCATCTTCTTCGTAAGCTGAACCAGGCGCAGTTTCCTGTACGCAAGGGAGGCCCTGTATGTTCAAAGAGGTGCTGCGTGGCGCAGCGTCGAAGGCGGAGGTGGAGCGGCGCGCCGCGCCTCGCTGTTTTGCCGATCAGCAGGTGGTCGTCAGCGTGGAAGGTGAAAAGCCGCTGGTGATGTCGGGACGGGTGCGCGACGCCAGCCCGAAGGGCATGCGGCTCGAACATGATCATCCGCTCAGTCCGGGGGGAGTGGTCCACGTACTCACGCCGAGCATGGACCTGGTCGCCACCGTCGTCTGGACCCGCCGTATCGAAAACCGCTGGGAGAGCGGCCTGCGAACCGACGATGCCCGCACCATGCTGCTTACCGGGCGCTGAGGAAGTGGAGAGTGGACAGTGAATGAATAGCGAGAAGAGCGGCCATCGGCGTCGGGCTCGCTTTCCGAAAGCCTCACTTCGACTCCCGGCCATCCTCGCCATTTTCCACTTCCAAGTGCTCCCGGCGTGCATATTCACTATCCACTTTTCACTGCTTTACCAGGTGACCTTTGTAATGCGCGCTCCCCGATTCCGCTGTCCCGCCAGCTCGCGTTGCGGAATAATTCTGGCCGACGGCTGGCACATCACCGCCGCATGCTCATGCCGCAACCGCCTCCACAGCGACCGAAAAACCCCGTCGAGCGCCGCGCCTACCCGCGCTTCGTCGCCGACCAGGTCGTCGTACTCCAGACCGAAGGCGAGGCCAAGGTGCTGTGCGCCGGTCGCGTCCTGGACGTGAGCGAGCGCGGCCTCCGCGTGCGGCACGAAAAGGAGATGCAATCGGGACTCACCGTCCATGTGCTCACCGCCGACCTGGACTTGCCCGCCATCGTGGTCTGGACGCGCCCCGCCGGCCAGCAGTGGGAAAGCGGCTTACGCACCGACGACCGCCGCGCGATTCTGCTGCGCAAGGCATAGCCTCGGGCATCAGCTATGCAAGGAACCGCGACAGCCACGTCGCCATTCCCAGGAAAACCGAGAACCCGATCACGTCCTGAAACGCGGTCTCGAACGGTCCAGCCGTCGTGGCGGGATCGAACCCGAAGCGCTTCGAGAGCATGGGAATCACCGTGCCCATGAGACCGGCGGTGATGATGGAGCACATCATCGCCGCGCCCACCACAAAGCCAAACGGGATGCGCCGCGACCAGAGCACGGCGACCGCGGCCAGCGCGCCGCCGGCCACCAGCGCGATGGCCAGCGCCGTGGCCAGTTCACGCCGCACTGCTTTGGCCCAGTTCGCAAGCGTCACGTGACCGGTGTCGAGCCCGCGGACGACCATGGTCGCCGCTTGCAGCCCGACATTTCCCGAAACCGCCGAAATCACCGGCATAAACGATGCCAGCAGAATCACTTGCCGGAGCACGTTGTCGAACTGCGCAATGATGCCGCCCGCACCCAGCTCGATCAACATCGTACCCAGCAGCCACGGCAGGCGCAGACGCGCGACCTGCGCCGGCGTGCGGCGGTCCATTTCGGCCGCGTCGGCGCCGATCAGGCTGGCAATGTCCTCGTTGAACTCCTCGGCGACCACGTCGAGCACGTCGTCTACGGTAACGATGCCCAGCGGCCGTTCCTGCGCGTCGGTGACCGGGACCGCCGGAAGGTCGTAGCGGGAGATGATCTGGGCCACCTCCTGCTGATCGGTTTCCGGGTGCACTGCGACAACGTCGCGCGTCATGATCTCGGCAATGGGCTGCTCCGGACGCGCGCGCAACAAGTCGCGGATACTGAAAACGCCTGCGAGCCGGTCGGCGCCGTCGAGCACATAGACGGCGGCAATCGTCTCCGCGGTCGCGGCGCTGGCGCGCACATAGTCGAGCGCGCGACCGGCCGAGATGCCGAGGGGCACCGCCGCAAAGCGCGTCGACATCAGGCGTCCGGCCGTCTGCTCCGGATAGTCGAGCAGTTGCCTGACGTCGCGAGCGTTGCCGTTGGGCATGAGCGCGAGCAGTTGGCGGCCTTCATCGCCTGCTTCCGAGACGATTTCGGCCGCCTCGTCGGCCGGCAGCCGGTTGAGCAGTGCCACTACGCGAGCCGGCGGCGACGTGCGCAGCAGGTACTCGCAGGTCGCCGGCGCGGCGTGCGTGAGCGCCTCGGCGGCGCACGCGTTGTCGAGCAGGCGAAACACCTGTTCCGCCTCAGGCAAGGTGAGTTCGTCGAGGACCACCGCGACATCCGACGGATGCAGGCCGCCAACAAGCTTCCCGATGGCCGCCGGATCCAGCGATCTTCCGCGATGCCCCAGGGCTTCGCGCAGATTTTCAATGAGTGTTTCGCGCACAGTCATCTCCCTTCGAGCGACGGCACGAGCAGGGAAGCGCGAGAAGCGAAAGGCGAGAGTTGTGCCCCGCGTCTCGACCAGGCTGGCGGGCCTTGTCGGACGAGGGCGGTCAGGAAACGAGCGTCCTCAACGGATAAGGTCGGTCAGCGTTGTTGGTTCCAGCACCTACTGCCGTCGTCGGTCATGTTCAAACTCTGTTGGCATAGTAACGGCTGCCGCGCGCAGGCGTCTATCGGACTTTGGTGGCATTTTTCGCACGGGAGTGATCGCTCCTTCGAAACCGGCGTTTAGAATTGCAGCGTGCCCGGGTGGCGAAACTGGCAGACGCACGGGACTTAAAATCCCGAGGCCCCAAAAGGGCCGTGACGGTTCGACTCCGTCCCCGGGCACCAAACCTGGTCCCCCAATGACAAGCCCACCTCCAGACGACAGAGATCGGCCCAGGACAGATGTGGGCCCGTTGCTGTTCGTCAGTAAAACCGGAAGCTTCCTTCGACGTTGATCTGCACCGCAACCTCGATGCTGTCTTTGCGCCTAAACCGGAGTTCGAGGAAGCAACGTCACGGGCGCGGGAAGAAATGTTTTCAGCCGACTCGCCCCTGGCCGGAAATGAGGGGACGAGTTGGCCGGCAGCCATCGAGCGGAGAACGACGCTCCCAGTCAGAGTTGCGGAAAGCGTTTCAGTGGCTGGCCCGGCTGTGTTAGGTTCGTGCTTCTCTCCTATGCGACCCAACCTCGTGCGCCGCCTGCTGGCGCTGCTGCTGTGTGCGGCAGTGCTTCTTCCCCTCGAATTCCTCTTCAGTTGGGGCAATGAAGGACACCTGCTGATCAGCGGTGTGGCCGCGCGCCATGTCCCG
Source organism: Terriglobales bacterium (assembly GCA_035651995.1). Lineage (NCBI taxonomy): Bacteria > Pseudomonadati > Acidobacteriota > Terriglobia > Terriglobales > Terriglobales bacterium. The sequence continues at coordinate 45,724 of DASRER010000043.1, forward strand.
AAGAGCATGCCGCTGTTCTTTCGCACGGCGTCGGCGCGGGCTCGCATCGAGTACCTGGGACCGGAGCCGGACCGGTGGCGCTTCAACACCGAGCCCGAGCTGAAGCAGTCGCAGGAGCCCGACCACTACCTGAATCTGGAAACGATCGCCGGCATACCGCTGCCGCCGGGACGCTACGACTTCTATCGCAAGCTGGAAGAGAAGCGCGCGGCCGCGGTCGCCGCCGGCGCCAAGCCGGCCGAGGTCGAGGCGCTTCTGCCCGAACACGTGGGCTTGCAGCCCTACATCGCCATGGAGATCTACGGGCGGCTGAAGGTCGCCTTCCGCGAGTATCGGCGCCTGCGCCGGGAGAAGAAACCCACGCTTCCCGCCGAGCAGAACGCCGTTTTCTACGCCGGATGGCTCGGGCACTACGTGGCCGACGCCTCGCAGCCGCTGCACGCCACCGTTCATTACAACGGCTGGACCGGCCCGAATCCCAACGGCTACACCACCGACAAGAAGACGCACTGGAACTTCGAAGGCCAGTTTGTCCAGAACCATCTCAAGGATCTCCAGAACATCGGCGATCGCCTTAAACCGCCGGTGAAGCTCCAGCATCCGTTCGACGATTACATGGCCTACATCCGCGAGTCCAACGGCCAGGTGAAACGGCTCTACCAGTTGGAAAAAACCGGCGCGTTCAAGGACGCCGGAACGCCGGAAGGCGTGGAGTTTGTCCGCGCGCGCATGGCCGCCGGCGCGCAGATGCTGCTGAACCTGTGGTACACGGCGTGGCTGGAGAGCGCGGTCGAGCCGCCGAATCCATTTGCCGAGCCCGCCAGGCCGGCCGCGCCGGGACAGAAAGCGCGCGCCAGCGGCGCCAAGCCGGTGTCTAAGGGTGCAGGCACGGCGTCTGGGAAGGCTGGGCCGAAGACGCCGGCGCCGATGAAGCCGGAAAATCCGGGGCCGCCGCCGAAGTAACTTTCAGGTAAACTGGTCACCTCGCCATGAAGAAGTCCGCTTCGTTCGCCGCACTGGTGTTGTGTCTGTTTTGTCTGCCTTCGCAGTTTTCCGCGCGCGGTGCAGCCGCGCGCGTCGCGGCGGCCGTGGATTCGTCTGGCCCCGCTCCCGTCCTGCTCAACGTGATGGAGCAGGAGCTGAAGCGGGCGATGGGCGCGCTGTCGAAGGCCGACCCGGCGCCCTACTACCTGAGCTACGCCGCCACCGACAAGAACAACATCACCATCGTGGGCTCGCATGGCGCGCTGATGAGCACCACCGTGCGCCACACCCGCATGGTTGACGTTTCGGTGCGCGTGGCCGGGCCGGAGCTGGACAACACGCACGGCGAGAGCCGCGGCTCGGGCATTGCCAACGCGCTGCTGCCGCTGAACGACGATCCTGACGCCATCGCCCGCGTCCTCTGGCAGACCACCGACAAGGAATACAAGACCGCGGCCCGCGCTTACCTCCAGGTGAAGACCAACACCGCCGTGCGCGCGCAGGAAGAGGACACCTCGGCCGATTTCTCCAGGGAGCAGCCCGAGTCGCGCGTGGCCGCGGTCAGGCCGCCGCCGCGCATTGACGTGGGCGCCTGGGAGCAGAAGCTGCGCAAGTTCTCGGCGGTCTTCCGCGCGCATCCTGACGTGTACGGCTCGTCGGTCACGCTGGTGGTGGACGACACGGCGCGCTACTTCGTTTCCAGCGAAGGCAGCCGCATCGTGAGCCATCGTCCCAGCGCGCGGCTCATCGCGGTCGCCGAAACCCGCGCCAATGACGGCATGGAGCTGCTGCGCTCGGAGAACTTCGACGACGCCACCCTCGACCGCCTGCCCTCCGACGCCGAAGTGATGGCGCGCATCGAGAAGATGGCTGGCGACCTGGAGAAGCTGCGCGTGGCGCCGGTCGTGGAGCCCTACAACGGCCCGGCGCTGCTCTCGGGACGCGCCGCCGCCGTGTTCTTCCACGAAGTGCTCGGGCATCGCGTGGAGGGGCACCGCCAGCGCGGCATCCAGGAAGGCCAGACGTTCACGAAAAAACTTAACCAGCAGGTCCTGCCCGCATTTCTCAGCGTGGTTGACGATCCCACCGTGCAGCAGCTCAATGGCGTGGACCTGAGCGGCAGCTACGACTACGACGAAGAGGGCGTGCGCGCGCGCAAGGTCGAAGTGGTGCGCGACGGAGTGCTGAAGGACTTCCTGCTCTCGCGGCTGCCGATCCACGGCTTTGAAAACTCCAACGGCCACGGCCGCGGCGAAGCGGGCATGATGCCGGTGGGACGGCAGGGCAATCTGATCGTCAGCTCCACGCAAACGCTCTCCGATTCGCAACTGCGCGCCCGCTTCATCGAAGAGTTGAAGAAGCAGAACAAGCCCTACGGCCTCTACTTTGAGGACATCGCCGGCGGATTTACGCTGACCACGCGCCAGTTGCCGCAGGCCTTCCAGATCCTGCCGCTGATGGTGTGGCGCGTTTACGCCGACGGACGCCCTGACGAGCTGGTGCGCGGCGTGGACATTGTGGGCACGCCGCTGGCGGCGCTCACGCGCATCATCGCCGCCGGCGACAAGCAGCAGGTGTTTAATGGCGTGTGCGGCGCCGAATCCGGCGCCGTGCCGGTTGCGGCGGTGGCGCCGGCGCTGCTGTTCTCGGAAATCGAAGTGCAGAAGCGCCGCCAGACGCAGGACCGCCCGCCCATCCTGCCGGCGCCCGGCGCGCCGGTAAAGAAGGCCGGCGCAAGAGACGCCGCGCCCACAGCGCCGTCGGCGCCGGGGAAGGGAGGCCGGCCGTGACGCGCGCCTGCCAAGCCGCCATCCGCGGCGCGTTGCTGATCTGCCTGCTGTCGCCGGCCGCGCCGCTACTCGCTCAAAAAGCAACAGCAAAATCGGCCGACCAAAAACCGCCTGCCGCCGCGCCGGCCCCCGTGCCCGCCGCCGATCCGGTGCTCGAAGCCATGCAGGCGGAACTGGCGCGCTCCAGGGACCAGCTGCAGCTGGAGCAGATGCAGCGGCCGTACTACATCGAGTACGTCGTCACCGATCTGGACCTCTACACGGCCGAGGCCGCCTTCGGGGCGGTGCGCGTGGAGCAGCGCCAGCGCGCGCGCCTGCTGCGCGCGGTGGTCCGCATTGGCGACTACAAACAGGACAGCTACTTCGGCGCCGGCCAGGGCTCGATTGACCTCATGCCAATTGACGGCGACGTCCAGGCGCTGCGCCACCAGCTCTGGCTCGCCACCGACAAGGCGTACAAGATGGCCATCGAAGCCTTCACGCGCAAGCAGGCGGCGCTGAAGCAGTTTGAGAGCGCCACCACGCCGTCTGACGATTTCTCGCACGAGGAGCCGGCCTTCTACGAGGCGCCGGTGCAGAAGCTTGACTTCGACGCGGCGAAGTGGCGCGGGCTGCTCGAGTCGGCCACCGCGCTCTATCGCAGCGATCCTGACGTGCAGCTGCTTGTCGCCCACGCCATGTTCCGCGAGCAGACGCGCTACCTGGTGAACAGCGAAGGTACCGTGCTGCGGCGCTCCGAGCCGCTTTACGCCGTCAATGTGCAGGGCGAGACGCAGGCTCCTGACGGCATGCGCCTGGAACGCAGCCGCTCGTTCGTGGTGGGCGCGGCGGCTGAGCTGCCTTCGCCCGAGCAATATCGCGCGGCCGCCGAGCAGGTGGTCGCGCAGCTCGCCGAGCTGCGCAAGGCCCCGCTGGTTGACGACGAGTATCACGGGCCGGTGCTGTTCTCCAGCGACGCCGCCGGCAACGTCTTTGCGCGGCTCATCGCGCCCTCGGTCGCCGGACGCAAGCCCGGTCCCGGGACGACCTCGCGGACGCTCGGCGAATACGCCTCCAGCTACAAGTCGCGCGTGCTGCCCGACTTCATTTCGCTGGTGGATGACCCCACGGTTTCCGTTTTCGGTGGCCGCACCCTGCTGGGCAGCTATCAATACGACGACGAGGGGGTGAAAGCGCGCGCGGTCAACGTGGTCCAGAAGGGCGAGCTGGTCAGCTACCTGCTCGGCCGCCAGCCCATCCGCGATTTTCCCAGCTCCAATGGACACGGCCGCGGCCCGGGCATGATGGCGCCCATGCCGCACGTGGGGAACCTGTTCGTGAACGTTTCCACCCCGCAGACGTTCGCCGCCATGCGGCAAAAACTGATTGATATTTGCCGTGATCGTGGATTGCCTTATGGCTATTACGTGAAAGCGCTGGGCGGCGCCGGGCTGGGCCTGGCGCCCGGAATTCTCTACCGCGTGTGGGTGAACGACGGACGCGAGGAGCTGGTGCGCGGCGCCGAGTTCAGCCAGCTCGACGCCCGCGCGCTGCGCAACGACCTGATCGCCGCCGGCGACGATCCGAAAGTGGACAACCACGCCGAAGTGGTGAACTACTCAGTGATCGCGCCGTCCATCCTCATGGGCGAGCTGGTCATCAAGCCCAGCGCTCAGGCCAAAGACAAGCTGCCGCAGTATCCCGCCCCGGGAACCAAGGTCGCGCTCCAGGCGCCCGGGACGACATCGCCGGGCGGCGCGGCGCAGCACCCGTAAGACCCGGACCGCAGAGGACGGGGAGCGCTCTGGATTGTCTTTTCCTCTGCGTCCCGTGCGTCCTCGGCCGCTAGCCTTCGGGCCTCGCGCCGGCCAGCAGAAATTTACCGTCCTCCGACTTCGCGCGGAGCTCCACTCTGAACCCGCCATCTTCAATGAGCCGAAAAAACGCCGTTTCGTCGTATTTCACTGAGCCCGACATGCGCAGGAGCTCGCCCTTTTTCAGCCCCAGCTCCCGCCCGGCCACGTTCAGGCGCAAGTCCCGCGCGGGCACGAAGTACTTCACCACCTCGTGCAAGCCTTCGCCGGCCCGCGCGCTGCTCAGCTCGAACACCAGCTTGCCGTCGCGTCCCTCTTCCAGCCCGAGCCCGGCGAGCGGCGAAAAGGCAAAGCGACGGTTCACGGGATGGTCGTAGCCGCGCAGGGTTTCTTCACCCGCGAAAACCTCGCCATCGAAGATCGTTCTATCGCCGGGACGCATTACCTTCTGCAACCGCGCCGGAAAGCCGGTCGGATCGAAGGCGCCCAGCGTGTTGCCCAGCACCGCAAAGATTGCGCCGCCATTGCCGGCGGCGATTCGGGCAAGGGAAGCGAGCTGTGCGGCGCTGGTGACGTCGAACTTCACCCCTTCGGCGCCGCATCCGGCAGCGAGCGCGCGGCGGCACGCCATCTCCAGCAGCGACTCGCTGAAGTCGGCGGCGACGTAACGCAAGCGGCGCCCTTTGTGCGCGAATCCGCGGAGCAGGGCTTCATCTTTGCTGCCGTCGCCGCAGCCCACGCCGCAGAGAACGCGGGCATCCGGCCACAAGTCCGCGAGCCGCGCGGCGTTGGCCGTGAGCACCTGCAATGCGCGGTCCGCGTTGCGGTAAGCCGGCGCCGAACCCAGGTCCACCCAGGCCTGCACCGAGAGCGGCAGCCAGTAGAAGAACTTCTCGTCGAGATACCGCTGCTCGATGGCGGCGGCAAAGTCGCGCGCTATCTCGGCCTCGGTGAGCATCACGCGGACCGGAAAGTCCTGATCGGCAGATTGCCATGAAGACGTCATGCAGCGGGTCGCAATTATTTTTCAGCGGTATTGTCGCATGGTGCTCTTTTGAGGCCGGCTTGCACGCAACGCGCGCCGCAGGCGTACAATCCAAGTCTTTAGGGACTGGGTGCGCAGGGCAACTGCCACCTGCCCGAAAGGAGAAAGCATGAAGGTTGTCGAAATCAGTGACGTGGCCCCGGCCTGCCACAACTTCAAACTGGTGGAGACGGCGGAGGTCGCTCCCACTTGTCACAGCCATTTCAAGCTCGTGGAGACTTCCGAAACAGCCCCCACGTGCCACTAACTTCCTGCTGACCTTGCACCCAGACCTCCGCGGCGGCCACCATGGAGTGTCCCGCGGAGGTCAGTTTTTCTGTGCAGGGGCGGCTGCACTGATGTTTGCGGCGGTTGGTCCATGACGAATGACCCGCGCGCGCTGCCGGAAGGACGCCTGGCGGTCGGCGCTTTCTACAATCCGCATCTCGCTTCGGCATTGCTCGAGGCGCGTGACGAGATTGACCACCTCGCCATGGCCGATCCGCCCGCCGCCAACGACGCCCACTTCGAAACTGTTCGCGAGCGTTATCCGTTATTGCTGCACGACTACCTGGGCCAGCTCTCCGATCCGCTCAGTGAGCACGCGCTGGCGCGCGCCCGCGACTTGCAGCAGCGCTACCAGGGCCCGTGGGTGGCCGAGCACTTCCAGTGCCTGCACACGCAGGACCACCGGCGCACGCTCGACTACGTCTTTCCGCCGCTCTACACGGAAGAGTTTTTGTCGCGCTTCGTGGCCAACGCCCGCATTCTGCGCGACGCGGTGCAGGCCGAGCTCGTGATGGAGAACATTCCCGGGTTCTTTTCACTGCAGCACGCGCAGATGAGCGAGCCCGAATTCCTGCGCCGCTTCTTCGACCAGACCGGCTGCGGCCTGCTGCTCGACCTGCCTCACGTGTGGCTGGCCGCGCACTACTCCGGTCGCGCCGCCCGCGAGTACCTGGCGCAATTTCCGCTGGAGCGCGTGGTGGAGATTCACGTGGCCGGCGTGGAGCACGACCACGACCTCGACGGGCCGTGGATTGCGCCGGCGGCGCCGTCAGAAGAGATCCTGGCGCTGGCCGTCTGGCTGGCTGAGCGCGCGCCCAAGCTGCGCGCCGTGACCTTCGACGCGTTCGCGCCCTCGCTCACCGCCGGTGTCCTGCTCGAATCGGTGCGCGCCACGCGGAGGGCGTTTGGCATCGCCTGAAAAGCCTTCGCCGTCCGGCGACCGCGACGTGCAGGACGAGATCATCCGCTACCTCGCCGACGGTGAATTTCGCGCCCAGGGCAGCGCCAACCTGCCGCTCACTCCTGCCGACGCACAAAAAGCCGAGCGCTTCGCCCGCTTCCTGATCCGGCGCTACTACCGCGATCGCCTCGCGCGCGGCTTTCGCACGTCGCGCCTCCTGGCCGAGCACTACGGGCGCCTGCCCGAAGAAACAGTGGACCAGCCCGGCTTTGGCCCGCTCCTGGAAACCGGCGTCCTCGGCTCGTTCCTCACCTCGCGCATCGTGGCCCAGCTCGCCAAGCAACACCTGATGGCGCACATCCCCGAACTCGGGCCGTGGTGGTGGGACATGCTCCGGTACGACATTGCGTATTTCATGCAGCTCGCCACCTCCGATCCCGGCGCGCCGTCCCAGTTGCCGCGCCGCGGTACAAGCGCCATGACCGCGGAGCTGGACTGGTACCTGCCGCAAGTAGTTGGCAGTCTGCGTGCGCGCCAGGAACCGACACCGGAAATGGAACGAAAGTGGAGCCTGCTGTTCTCGCGCACGCACGGCGGCCGCGTGTACGTGATGGAAATCGATAGCGACGCCCTTTCGCTGTTCGAAGCGGTAGACGGGAAGCGCGCGCGCCAGGAGATCATCCACGCCTCCGGGGTGCGGCCTTCGATCGCCGAGCCCATGCTGGCGGACCTGGAGCGCATCGGCGCGGTGATCTTGCCGCAACAGGCAGTTTCGCCGGCCACATAGCCGGCGGCAGCACGGCTCCCTTCGTTCCTTCTTGTCCCTTGCGTTTAGGTTTTCCTTTTCGCAACAAAAAAAAATAAAGACGTAGCCGAGCTACGTTCCTATCGACTACTTCTGCCGGCTACCGAACGCTCGCCATCCGCTCCTGGCGCGCAGCGTCGATGCCGTCCAGCGCGGTCCACAATGCCCGCGCCGCAGCTTCCGCGGCGTCGAGGGCGGCTGCTTTCGCTGCGGGCGAATCGACCGCCGCCAACACCTGGTCGCGCCACACGCGTGAATGGTGAGCGTCAGCGGTGGTGTGCAGCGTGAAGTATCGGCAGGTATGCTCGTCGGCGCCATAGCGCTCGCGCAATCCGCGCGCTTTCTCGGCCGCCACTCGCGGCACCTGCGACTCGTAGGCGTAGAAGCTGGCCAGCGCTTCCACGGGCGAGGCCTCGCGCGCCACGCGCCGGAAGTGCCATATCAGATCAGCCAGCTCCGGGAGCGGTTCGCGGTCCTTCACCTGGCCCGCACCAGCGCCCATGCCCGAAGCGAACTGCAGCCACAGTTCATGATGCGGACGCCCGTCGGGAGAGTTCACACCCAATTCGTCGTCGCGGTTGGCACTCACCGCGGCGCATAGCTCGCCTTCCGGCAGCCGCGCAGCAAATTCGCCCAGGTACTCCGGGAAAGCCGCAACGTGGTGGTAGTAATCGGCGGCGTACTCGCGCAGGTCTGCGCGGGTCAGCGAGCCCTCCGACCATGCCTTATAGAAGGGATGGCATAGCAGGTCGTACTTCGCAATGCGGCGATCAAGTTCGGCAACGAAAGCAGCGTCGTTCATTCGTGAGTTGACTCCGAGTGAGATTCAGAGAGTGTAAAGGTAAATTTAGCAGTTCGGCAATTGGCACGTCTCCAATCTCTTTACTCGCCCATCACCTTCACGATCACTCGCTTCGACCGCTGCCCATCGAATTCGGCGTAGAACACGCGCTGCCACGTCCCCAGGTCGAGTTTGCCGCTGGTGATGGGGAGCGTCACCTGGTGATGAATGAGCAGCGCCTTCAGATGCGAGTCGCCGTTGTCCTCGCCGGTCCGGTGATGCAGATACTCCTGCCGGAACGGCGCCAGCTGCTCGAGCCACTTGTCGATGTCGGCAATCAGCCCCGGTTCATCGTCATTCACATACACGCCCGCGGTGATGTGCATCGCCGACACCAGCGCCATGCCCTCGCGCACGCCGCTCTTGCGCACCGCCGCCTCCACCTGCGGCGTGATGTGCACGTACTCGCGATGCTTCTTCGTATTGAACGTCAGGTATTCGGTGTGGAATTTCATGCGGGGAAGGATAAACGAACACGCGGCGCGCAATGGTCAACGCCCGGTGTCGCGGCGCAGCATACCGGGAACAACGCATGGCGGAGGGGCCGGTTTTTGGGGGTTGGCCGGGCGTGACCGACGGCGGAGCGTCGACAGCTGCTCACGTCCGGCGCTGCAATCGAGTTCCAAGCTGCGCTCGGCGCGTGCGGGCCATCCCTTGTCATTGATCAGGGCACGAATTGCCTGCTCGCGCTCGCGGGCCAAAGGATGCGAGCGGAAATATCCCGCGAGCAAGTCCCCGGCAATGTGCAGTACTTCGCCCGCGGGCGACGCCGCTTTGCGAGTAGGGGTGGCGGGCCCATACTTCTCAAACTTCTCAAACATCCGCAGGGCGCCCACGGGCGCGTAGCCGGCGAGCCATAGCAGGTTGACGCCGTCCACGTCCGCCTCCGACTCCTGTTCCTTCGCATAGCCCGCCTGGAACAACTCAATGGGAATGGCCGCCAAGGCGCCGCCGGCAGGCAACTTCTGCAGGGTGACACGCGTCTGCAGGCGCTCGGCGGCATGGTAGTGGTCAATGTGCTCGATCTCGTGCGCCAGAACGGAAGCGAGCTCGTCTTCACTGTCCATGAACGAGAGCAAGCCGGCGCCGATGAAGACATGCCCGCCGGGCACGGCAAAGGCATTGATAAAGCCGGCGTCTCCGATGTAGTGAAACCTATACGGAAGCTTGCGGTGGGCGAAGGCCCCCAGTCGCGAGCCGACGCGGCTGACATACGCTTCCACCGCCGCGTCGACCGAGGTGCGAGCGTGCCAGCGCCCCGCCATTTCATTTCCGTACCGGATCTCGTCTTCGTCCGGCATGCGGGTGAGCCGTGCGGGTATGCGTGTGGCTCCCCGTTCGCTGTCGGCGATCGCGCTCAGCACCGCCTGTGCCCCGACCGGTGCTTCCGCCTTGCGCCGCTGGGCGACGATGATTGCGGCGACCGCCGACGCCAATACCACAAGCAGGGCGAGCCAGCGCTTCATAAATATTGGCGGATAGTTTCACGATGCCGCGAATAGAGGAACGAAACCAGCATCAGGGCGCCGCCAAGAATGATGAGCGTAATCCATTTGTCGCGCAGCGTCAGGTCCCAGAAGTCCACGACCGCAATCTTGCCCACGCAGAGCAGGAGCAGGCCAAGACCGCACAGCCGGAAGCTGCGTTCGCCGGCCCACAGCGCAAACAAAAACACGGCCACGCCCTCCAGGCCCCAGGAAACGGTGATCATGCCGCTGCGCGTGGTGAAGCCGAGCATGAGGGTGAGCAAGGCAACCGCGGAGAAGAACAGGGGCTGCTCGGGGCGGACGTCGCACAGGTATGCGAGCGGGCCCACGTCCGTTGCCTCGCGGTCGCCGAGCCGCATGGCGGCCGCCATCGCCGCCAACAATCCCGCTACGGCGACGCCCGTCGTCAGCGAGCGGCTGTGCCAGGGCGTAACCGAGAAATACGGGAGTTGCAGCAGGTTGTACGTCAATCCGCGAACCGCAACCGCACATCCAAGCAGCACGCCCTGGTGCAGAAATGTGCGACGCGACGTTGCCCACGCCACTATCACCAGCGCGAAGGCCACGCCGGCCCACGCCGCCGCCACCCAGTCGCGGTCCAGTTCGAAATAAGACAGGGCGACCAGCGTCGTGGTTCCCAGCCACGCATAGAGGTTGCTGAATAAGCGCGCCTCTCTCGGATGCTGCTCGGCCAGTGTTGCCACGCGTGTATAGGCGTAATAAAGGACCAGGGCGACCGGCACGGTAGTGTAGAAACGCGGGCTGATCTCGCCCGGCGCGCCGTCTGCGTTCAGATTGACGAAGAGAATCCGGACAAAGGCGGCCACCAGCGCCGCGTATCCCTGCCAACGCAAGTGTCGTGATCGAAGAGGGATGCTCGTCTCAACCAAGACCAAGCCGAACGCGGCCCATGCCGGCGCGACCGCAACCGGGCGCAATTCATACCAGACGAGCAGCGCGACGAAAAATGACGCCGCCCATGTGAACCCCGGTGCGATGCTGACCGGGCCCAGCTTGCGTGGCCGCAGGGCGGCGGCCAGCGCGTAAAGCAGCGCAGCCGCCAGCGCCAGTGTGAGCAGCCGCTCCGAGACGCCGTGCCACGATGTTTCCAGTTGCGTGTTCACGGCCAGCGTGCGGGCGGCGGCGATGGTCGCGAAGGCCACGGACTGCAGCGTCAGGTCGGTCTCATCGAGCGCGCGGGCCGCAACGGCCATCAGCAGGGCCGCCGCCAGCCAGCCCGGCCCCACCCACGCGTCAGACGCCGCCAGACCGATCGCCACCAGGACGGCGGCGGCGCCGAAGTGGGAGATCGCGCGCAACGCCGCGTGATCAATGCCCTCGGCAAAGAGCGGCCGATTGCGCCGGCCGAACCATAGAGCGTTGAGATAGAAGACCGCAGCGGCGACGGCCAAGGTCACGCTCACGTGCCAGTTGTTTGCGTGGTAAGCGCGCGGCGCCTCCCAGACAAAGAGGTATGCGGTCGTGACCGTCGCGACCAGCATCCCCAAGCGCCGGAACACCAGTTCGCGCAGCCAGAGGCCGGCCAGAAACAGCGCCTCCGCCTCCACCAGCCACAGTACCGCCAGCGACGACCCCGAGTAGCGGAACGGGATGGCCGCCACCATCAGCGTTGACCCGATGATCGCAAGTACCACAAACGGCGTGCGGCGCCGTCGCGCGGCGGGCAGTTGCGCCAGCAGGAATTCGACTGCACCCAGCAGGAGCAGGAACCGGTACGCCCATTCCGGATGCGCCGACTGGTACTTCATCAGCCCGAGAAAGAGCGCGCCGTTCAGGATGGCGGCGACGGTCGAGATCGTTTCCTGTTCCTCGTCAATGTCGCGCCGCAGCAGGTAGGACGCGCGAAAGATCGCCCAGTAGAAAGCAAGCAGGCCCGCACTGATCATGAACTCCGGAAACGGCGGCCGTGGGTAGGGCAGCTTCTCGATGACCGGCCTGAGCCACAGGTAGTGGTCCAGGAACGCCGCCAGAATTCCGAAGACCTCCAGTTGGTACCAGCGCCGCCGCAGTACCAGCACAACCAGGCCGAGCGATAGGATCGCGCCAGCAGCGAGGCTCAGCCCGACGGAACGGTGAATGGTCAGTGTAGCGAACCCGAGCAGGAAGGCGACGCCGGTTACTACCTGCGAGTCATACCGCAGCGTATGCCACACCATGCACGCCGCGATGGCCAGCGTGAGCACGAGGTCGGCGGTCTGCGAGTCCAGCACGTGCGCCGCCGGCACGTAGTACATGGCATACGCAACAAAATAAATCAGTGCCCATCCGCCGCCGATCAGCGCGCGCGCCGGAATCCGGTACCGCTCGTTGCGCTCCAGCCATACCCCGCCGCCGAGCATGACTGCCGCGACCAGGAAGCCGACCACATCCTTGCCGGCTGGGCCAAGGTTCTTGAGTTGATACGCCAGGAAAAATGCAACGCCGAACACCAGGATGGTGACTCCCAGCTTGTTCAGCCAGTTCGCGCCCAGCGTTTCCTCAATGTCGAACGACTTTTGCGGATTCGTTGATTGCTCACCAAGCGCGGCGAAGGGCATCGTCGGCGCTTCGCCTGGCGGGGACGATGTCGGCGGCGAAGCGGCAAAGCGACCTTCAATCGCAACCGGCGACGCAGGTTCCGGCGCGATCGCGGCGGGCTGTTCGATGGCTGGCGCAGCAACTTCAGCGGACGCCTGAGGCGGCGGTCCCGGCGCTGCCGGCGTCACTGGCGGCGCAGCGGCAGGTTCGGCGGCGGCGGTGCGCTGTTCTGCCTCAATGACGGCGCGCGCCTCGCCGCCTAGCGCCTGCTCAAGGGCGTAGATGCGCGCAGTAAGGTCGCGCCAGCGGGTTTCCCAAGCGGCAAATTCCTGCCGGCTCCTGCGCTCCGCACGGGAGACGTAAATTATCGCGATGACTGCTGCGATAAAAGCCAGGAACGCGCCCAAAGCTCCCCCTGCAACGGAACGGCAGTGCAATCCGCCCTTGCAGCAGCCAGTTTAGTCGCATAGCAGCATGTACTTGCAAGTGAACGAATGTGTCACTCCTACCGCTGGTGTTAGCGCAGGCTCTCTTCCACTTCATTCAGCCAGTCCGGCTTCTTCAGCACTTCGCGCGGCTTGGGGCCGTCGGCGGCGCCGACGATGCCGTCCTGCTCCATCAGGTCGATCAGGTGGGCCGCGCGCCCGTAGCCGATGCGCAGGCGCCGTTGCAGCAGGGAAGTGGACGCCTTGCCGAACTCGACCACCAGGCGGACCGCGTCTTCGAACAGCTCGTCGTGCTCGCCTTCGCCGCCACCTTCTCCGTCGGCCGCATCGCCGGAGGCGCCGGCGCGGCGCTCGCCATCTTCTTTGGGGGCCTGGAGAAATTTTTCTTCGTACTGCGCCAGGCCCTGGGCGCGCCAGAATTCGACCACGCTGGCGATTTCCTTTTCCGTGACGTAGGGCGCATGCAGCCGGTGCACGCGCGCCGAGCCCGAGGGCAGATACAGCATGTCGCCGCGTCCGAGCAGCGCTTCGGCGCCGTTGGCGTCGAGAATCGTCCGCGAGTCGACCTTGGTCGCCACGCGGAAGGAAACGCGCGCCGGAAAGTTCGCCTTGATCAGGCCGGTGATCACGTCCACCGACGGCCGCTGCGTCGCCAGCACCAGGTGGATGCCCACCGCGCGCGCCATCTGCGCGAGGCGCGTGATTGATTCTTCCACGTTGTTGCCGTCCAGCATCATCAGGTCGGCCAGCTCGTCAATGATGATCACGATGTACGGCAGCGGGCGGTGCTCCTGCGCGTCGGCGCCGGCCTGGAACAGGCTCGGCGTCTTCTCGTCGTCGAACAACCGGTTGTACTGGTCGATGTTGCGCGTGCCCTTTTCGGCGAGCAGCTTCAGGCGGCGCTCCATTTCGCGCACCGCGTTGCGCAGCGCGTTCGACGCCAGCCGCGGCTCGGTGATGATCGGCGTGTACAGGTGCGGCACGCCTTCGTAAACGCCCAGCTCCAGCCGCTTCGGATCCACAAGGATCAGCCTCACCTGCTCGGGCGTCGCCTTGTAGAGCAGCGACATGATCATGGCGTTGATGGCCACGCTCTTGCCCGATCCGGTCGAGCCGGCGATCAACAGGTGCGGCATCGTCGCCAGGTCGGCCGTGACGATGCGCCCGTTGATGTCCTTGCCCATCGCCAGCGTGAGCTTCGACTTGTTGCCGATGAAGTCAGTGGACTCCAGCACCTCGCGCAGCCAGATCGTCTCGCGCTCGCGGTTCGGGACCTGGATGCCGACGGTGCTCTTGCCCGGCATACGTTCGATCAGGATGCTCTCCGCGCGCAGACCCAGGCACAGGTCTTCCGAAAGCCCGGTGATGCGGTTGTACTTGATGCCCGCCTCGGGCTTGTATTCGAACGTGGTCACCACCGGCCCGGGATTGATTTGCGTCACCTGGCCGTGCACGTCGAACTCGGCGCACTTTTCGGTGAGCACCTGGGCGAGCGTCTTCAGCTCGTCTTCGTTGATCTGGTTGTGCTCATCGGGACGGTGCAGCAGCGACGACGAGGGCAGGCGATAGCTGCCGGCGATGCGCGGCATCGTGGTCTTCGCCTTCGACGTGGCATCGGCGCGGCTGCCCATGGTGATGGGCGCAATCTCTTCGTTCTCCGGCGCGGCTGCCGCCTGCGGCTTTGGCGGACGCGCCATGCGCGACGCCAGCTCCTGCTCTTCTTCAGCACGGGCGGCGTCTTCTTCCGCCCGCGCTTTTTCGATGCCCGTACGCGGCGGGGCCGGCGGTACCGGCTTCACCGGCACAACCTCGGTCGCCATCACCATGGCCGGCGCGGCGCGGCGCTTCATCCTGGCGTGGCGCTCGGCCAGGCGCTGCTCGTGAGCCTTGACGCGAGCGGCGCGCCAGTCGTTGAAGCGCTGCCACGCGGCGAACAGGAACGCGCATCGCGTGCGCAGCCACAGGTCAATCTTGCCGAAGCTGAAGGCGGTGGAGAGATACAGCGCCACTGCGATAATCGCCGCGCACAGAATGGTTGCGCCCGCCACGTTGAAGTAGTGGATGAAGGCGTCGCCTACGATCCTCCCCAACAGCCCCTCGATCGGGACGGCGTGCAGCCAGCGCAGCTGGAAGGGAAGCAGCGCCAGCAGCGCCGGCGTGAACACCAGCAGCATCGCGGCGCCGGCCAGCTTGGCCAGCGCGGCGTCGATCTTGCGCGAGCGGAACCAGCGCGCCGCCAGCATCCCGATGAACATGGGAATCATGAACACGCTGATGCCGCCCAGTTGCAGCATCAGGTCGCTCAGCCCCGCGCCGACCACGCCGATCCAGTTGTGCGTGCCGCGCGCCGAGCCGGCGGCGGTGTTGATCGAAGGATCGAGGGGCGAGTACGAGGCGAGCGCGAGGAAAAGGAGGGTCGCGCAGGCGAACAGGAGGAAGCCCACCAGCTCGTTCAGCCGACGATTGTCGGTCGGAGCAAAGGCGCGCGCGAGCAGCTTCATGAAGGGCGTATCGCGTCCCGGGCAAGCCGGAACGGCGCGGTACACCAGAGCAGGCCAATTATGGCAGATATCTTTTTGGAAACAATGGGAAAAGTGGAGCAGGTACCGTGAGGATTATGGGCCCATCTGGTGATTCGGCAATTAGCGCCTAGTGCTTGGCATTTGGCCGCCACGGCCGTGGCTGTTGTCATCGCTCCCACCCCGGACGTGCCCGGCCAAATGCTGATTGCTAACTGCTAAGTGCCTTCACTCGAAACTTGAAACTCGAAACTGTTCCGTAACCTTTCCCCTCCCCGCCAGTTAACCTAGCCAGACGGCCAGTCCCGGGAGACGCTGGTTGAAGGCCCAGACGCAGGAAGCCGGCGAGCGGCTGCTGGTGGAGGCGGCGCAGCGCGATCCGCGCCGTTTTGCCGAGCTCTACGAGCGCCACTTCGAGCGCGTGTACGCGTTCGTGGTCAAACGTGTGCGCGACCGCGACGCCGCCGAAGACGTCACCTCCGAGGTATTCCACCAAGCGCTCGCCGCGCTGCCGCGTTTTCAGTGGCGCGGTGTCCCGTTTGCCGCCTGGCTGCTCCGCATTGCCTCCAACGCGGTGAAGGATCGCTGGCAGCAGTCTTCCCGCGAAGCGGGCGAACCGGATTTGGCCGGCGCCGCCGACCCGAACTCGCCCGACGTCGAGCAGCGCGCCATGCTGTTCCAGCTGGTCAACGAATTGGAAGGCGACCAGCAGCGCGTGATCGTCGCCCGCTTCGTTGAGCAGCAGAGCATTCGCGACATCGCCCAGGAGCTCGGTCGCACCGAGGGAGCAGTGAAGCAGTTGCAGTTCCGCGCGCTGGAGAAGTTGCGCGCGCGCATGGAGGGCGGCAATGCCTGAAGAGCGCTCTCTGCACGATCAACTCAATGCCGCGATTGACGCCATCCTGGCGCGGCGCAGCGCCGCTCCGCTCGCGCCCGAGCTCGCGGCCCTGGCCGCGCTCGCGGTGGACCTGCGCGGCCTGCCGCGTCCTGAGTTCAAGCGGCGCTTGAAAGAAGAATTGGAAAAGGAGGCAAACGAAATGCCGGCGCTCGAGATCGCATCCGAGACAAAGAAGGCGAAATTCCGCGAGGGTTTCACGACCGTGACGCCCTACCTCTCCATCGACCACTTCGAAGAGGCGATGAACTTCATGAAGCAGGCCTTCGGCGCCGTCGAACTTTTCCGCGGCGGCCCTGGCTCGGCCGGCGGATACCACGCCGAAGTCCGCATCGGCGATTCCATCCTGATGATCGGCGGCGGCGGCAACTTCAAGGGCCCGTACACGCCCACTTCGCTGCATCTCTACGTCCCCGATGCAGACGCCGTGTACCACCGGGCGATCGCAGCGGGCGCCACCTCGCTGCACGAGCCAACCGACCAGTTCTACGGCGATCGCGAAGCGGGTGTGCGCGACGTGGCCGGCAACGAGTGGTGGATCGCCACCCACAAAGGCGCGAGCTATCGCCGCGAAGGCTTGCGCGCCGTGACAACTTTCCTGCGCGTGCACGGCGCAGGCCGCATGCTGGACTTCATCACCGAGGCGCTGGGCGGCGAAGTGGTTGAGCGCCACTCCTCGCCCGACGGCGTGGTGCACTATTCGCAGGCGCGCATCGGCAACGGCATCCTCGAGGTGAACGAAGCGCACGGCCCCTGGCAGCCGATGCCGACCATGTTCTACCTCTATGTCCCCGACCCGGATGCGCTCTACGCCCGCGCCGTCGCCGCCGGCGCCCAATCAATGTTCCCGCCCCAGGACCAGCCCTACGGCGACCGCGTCGCCGCCGTCAAAGACGAGTGGGGCAACCAGTGGTACATGGGAACGCCGACGGAGAAGCCCGGAGCTTGAGTCTGTCATCCTGAGCGAGCGCGATCCCGCCAAGCGGGAGAGCCGGAGTCGAAGGGTCCCTGCCGCAACTGTGCTTTCAGGGTCGAAGTGGGATGCTTCGACTCGGCCCGCAAGGCGCGGGCCTCGCTCAGCATGACCAGGGAGTGCTGGAGACGTGGGCGCGCCGCTCACCTCACCTCACCTCACCTCACCTCGCACCGTCGTGGTCAGCGCGAACCATGTGGCGCGGACGCCCCCGTGCGCGCGGCTTCTGCGACACCGTTTGTCCTGGGAAAGCTTTCAGGGGCTGACCGCTGACTGTTGATCGCTAACTCCGCATCCACAACCACGCCGCCAGGCCCGCGCCCAGCACGATCCGATAGATCGCGAACGGCACAAACCCGCCGCGCCGCACCCAGCGCATGAACCACGCCACGACTGCGTAGGCGACGACGAAAGAAACCACGAAGCCGGTCGCCAGCAGCATCCACTCCTGCGCGTTCACCGGCGCGGCGCCCACCGCGGTGCCGGCCGCTCCGTGGCGCATTGACTTGAGCAGGTCATAGAGCGTAGCCGTGACCATGGTTGGAATCGAAAGCAGGAAGCTGAACTCCAGCGCCGTGGCGCGCGTCATCCCGGCAATCTGACCGCTGGCAATCGTGGCCATCGAGCGAGACGTCCCGGGAAACACGGCGGAAAGGACCTGGCACGCGCCAACCCACAGCGCCTGCGGCAGCGAGGTCTGCTCCACATCGTCGGTGCGCGCCGCCAGAATACGCGCGTCGTAAAGCGCCTCCACCACCCACATCACGATGCCGCCGGCCAGCAGCGACATGGCCATGACCCACAGGCTTTCCAGGTTCTTGCCGATCACTTTGGTCAGCGCCCACGCCGGGCCGGCCGTGACCACGAACGCGATCAGCACCAGCGTGAGCGGATGGGTGAAAAGCGTCTTCTCGCCGCGATGTCCGCGCGGAAACGTTCGCAGGAAATCGGCAATGCGTTTGCGGAAGTAAATCGGCAGGCAGAGAATGGCGCCCAGCTGGATGACGATGCTGAACATCTTCCAGTAGCCGCTGGCCAGGTCCACGCCGAGCGCGGCTTCCACGATGCGCAGGTGCGCAGTCGAACTGACGGGCAGGAACTCCGTTAGCCCTTCCACCACGCCGAGAAGGATGGCGAGCGCGTACGGGTTCAATCGTTCGTGTTCCCGTACGTCGGAATGTTCTGCTGAACTTTGTAGAGCAGGGCCTCGGCGCGCGGCGACCAGTCGCTCTGCGCCGCCTCGGCCATGATGCGCTGCAGCAGCGCGATGGCGCGCGTGCGCGATTCCGCCGACTTCCCGGGCTGGTTTTCCGTTTTGTAGATCTCGATCAGTGCCGCCCGCCGCCGCGCCGCTTCGTACAGCGCCTCGGCGACCTTGGGCGACTGCGGATGGTCCTTTGCGTAGTCCTCGTAGATGCTGGCTTCTCTATCGGGACACTTCGACATGCCATTCCAGTCGCCGCACGTCTTGTTGTCGATCAGGTCGAACGCCGCCAGGTCCGCCCACTTTGTGCCCTTGAACTTCTTCTGCACCTGCCTCAGGTGCTCTTCGTCGATTTGCGGCTTCATCAGCGGATCGGCCGCGCGCGCCGAAGGACGCGTGCGCGCATCCGCCAGCTCGAGCTGCCAGCGGATATCGGCGCCGCGCCACATCGCCTCCCCCGCCAGCGGCGAGTTGGGAAAATACTCGGCCGTGCGATCGTAAAGCCGCAGCGCGTCTTCGGCGGCGCCGCGGCGCCCGCGCCGCTTCTGTGCCTCGGCCTCCGAGTCCACCGCCTCGCCGAACAGGATTCGGTCGCCGTTGGGCATGGTGGTGCGGATCACGCCGCGGTCCTGGATCCAGCCCGTGACCTGCCGCTCCGCCTCCTGGTTGGCCATCACGTGCAGCCACCCAGGGTTCCCCTGTTCCAGGATCACGATCTCGCGCCCGCGCCCTACCGGCCCGAGCTTCGATGACGTGGCGTCCGGGGAAAGATAAATCGTTGCCTCGCGAATCATCACCGCGCGAACCACGTCGGCGGCGTGCAAGGGAAGAACGGAGAGCGCTACGAAAACAAGATTGAAGACGCGATGCCGTGCCACATAATCCTCAAACGGCTTACCCCGGATGAACTCCGATCAACACGGACTTGACCCAAGGTTCGTATGGATCCCTGTCCATCCGTGGTGAGACTTGCCTCGGATTCTACACGGGACGAAGAACTCATCCCAGAACCTGCCGCAGCAAATCGGGTTCCACGTTTCCGCCGCTCACCACGGCGGCCGTCCGCCGCGCTCGCGGCAGTTCGCTCTGATGGAACCAATACGCCGCCGCAGTCACCGCGCCACTTGGCTCTGCCACCACGTGTCCGGTCCACGCCAGCCGCCGCATGGCCTCGCGAATCTCGTCTTCGCTCACCGTGACCACGTCGTCCACGAACTTGCGAATGTGCTGGAACGGAATCGGCCCCACGCTCTGCGTGCGCAGCCCGTCGGCCAGCGTGCGCGTGGTCTGCTCGGCGGGAAGCTCCACCAGGCGCCCGGCGCGGAAGCTGGCTTGAGCGTCGGCGGCCAGCGCCGGCTCCACGCCCACCACCTTCGCCTTCGATCCGGAAAGCTTGATGGCGGCGGAAATGCCGCTCACCAGTCCGCCGCCGCCGATCGGGGCAAGCACCAGCTCGACGTCGGCGAGGTCTTCGAGGATCTCCAGGCCAATCGTGCCCTGGCCGGCGATGATGCGCTCGTCGTTGAACGGCGGCACCACGCAAAGGCCGCGCTCGGCCGCGAGTTGCTCGGCGCGCCGCTGGCGCTCCAGGCTACCCGGGCCCACCAGGACGATCTCCGCTCCGAGACTCTCGGTGCGCGCGATCTTCACCTTCGGCGCGGTCCGCGGCATGACCACCGTTGCCTTCACCCCCAGCGCCTGCGCCGCGTACGACACGCCCTGGGCGTGGTTGCCGCTGGAATACGTGATGACCCCGCGGGCGCGCTCCGCGTCGGAGAGCGAAGCAATCTTGTTGTACGCCCCGCGCAGCTTGAACGAGCCGATGGGCTGCAGGCTCTCCAGCTTCAGGTGCAATCCGTCGCACGACGGGAAGTGGTAGAGCGGCGTGCGCGTGGCCACGCCGCGAATGCGCTCACGCGCCTGCTGAATGTCAGGAAGGGTAACGATGTCGCTCGTCTCCAGGATTCCAGTGCTAACCATATCAAGGAGCGAGGCGGCGCGGGAGTGCTGCAGGAATAGACACCGCTGCATGGGCCAGAGCTCCCACGTCCAGAAGCAACGGTCCAAGCTAAACGCTGCAGGCCAAGGGCCAGGAGCCAGTGGCGAGCCGCCGGCAGCTGGCCGCTAAATCTCCAGAATCACCGGCATGATCAGCGGCCTGCGCTGCGTGCTCTTCACGATGAACCGCTTCAGGTCGGCGCGGATCTTCTCCTTGATCACGCCGTAATCGCTCTTTTCCTCTTCGCTCGACGACTCCAGCGTGCCCATGACGAGGTCGCGCGCGCTGCTCAGGAATCCGTCTTCGCCCGGCGCGAAGCCCCGCGTCACGATCTCCGGCGCGCTCTCCACCTTGCCCGTCAGCTTGTTGATCGCGATGATGGGCAGCACGATGCCGTCTTCGCTCAGGTGGCGCCGGTCGCGGATCACAAGGTCTTCCACCACTTCGCCCATCGAGCCCGAGTCGATGCACACGCGGCCCACGTTGATCTTGCCCGCCTTGCGCGCGCCCAGTTCGTCGAACTCCATGATCTCGCCGCTCTCCAGCATCAGCGCCTGCCCGACCGCGCCGTGCATCGCGGCCGCCAGTTCGGCGTGACGCGAGAGCTGCCGGTACTCGCCGTGAATCGGAATGAAGTAGCGCGGCTTGACCAGGTTGATGATCAGCCGCAGCTCCTCCTGGCTGGCGTGTCCTGAAACGTGCACCGGCGGCGACGAGCCGTCTTCATAGATCACGTGCGCCTGCCGCCGGAACAGGTGGTCAATCACGCGGTAGATCGCCTTCTCGTTCCCCGGAATGATTCGCGAGGAAAGGACCACCGTGTCGCCGGTTTCGATCTTGGCGTGCTTGTGGTTGTCCACCGCCGCGCGCGACAGCGCCGACATCGGTTCGCCCTGCGTGCCGCTGATCAGCACACAAACTTTTTCCGCCGGGAAATTCTTGATCTCACCGGGATGGATCAGCAGGCCGTCGGGAATGTCCACGTAGCCCAGGTCCTGCGCGATCTCGGTCGAGTCGGTCATCGAGCGCCCGACCAGCGCCACCTTGCGCCCGTACTCGAATGCCAGGTCAATGGCCAGCTTGATCCGATGGATGGAAGACGAAAAGCAAGAAATGAACAGCCGCCCGTCGGTATTGCGGAACACGTCGTCGAACTTGCGCCGCACCGCGCGCTCGCTCGGCGTGTATCCCGGACGCTCCACGTTGGTCGAATCCTGCAGCAGCGCCAGCACGCCTTCCTTGCCGTACTCGGCGAACGTGTGCAGATCGAAAAGCCGGTTGTCTGTCGGCGTGGGGTCCACCTTGAAGTCGCCGGTGTGGATCACCACGCCCAGCGGCGTGTGGATTGCCAGCGACACGCAGTCCACCAGGCTGTGCGTCACCTGGATGGGATGGATGGTGAACGCGCCAATGCGAAAGCGCTCGCCGGCGCGAATCTCGTTCAGCGTGGCGTCGTCGAGCAGTTCGTGCTCTTCCAGCTTGTTCTCGACGTAGGCCAGCGTGAACTCGGTGCCGTACACCGGCACGTTCAGCTCGCTCAGGATCCACGGCAGGGCGCCGATATGGTCCTCGTGACCGTGCGTGAGCACGATGCCGCGCACCTGCGCGCGGTTTTCCAGCAGGAAGCTGATGTCGGGAACGACGATGTCGACGCCCAGCAGCTCCGACTCGGGAAACATCAGACCGGCGTCGATGACGATGATGTCGTCACCCCAGCGCACGGCCATGCAGTTCATGCCGAATTCGCCGAGCCCGCCTAGCGGGATGATCTGGAGCTTGCCTGAGGGCATTGAGGAGAGAGAACGATAGCTTGATGCTAGCACAATGCTTCCGCGCCTGTTCTGGCGGCGAGCCGCTAAGGAAGGCAAAAGCAAAAAGGCAAAGCAAAAGGCAAAAGCGCAACCGAGCCATCCTGGGCGAGGCGGGTGCTGCGCTCGGCGCAGTACCCGCGCGGTCGAAGGACCCCGGCGCCGAGAGCGGCATCCCCATCGCGCCGGGCCATCTACCTGACTCGACTTTGGGCAGGGAAGACGCGGCGAAGCCGCCTCCACAACCCGGTACCCGCTACTCGCCACTGGCTACTGCGTTACTCCAGGGCAGCGGCCACCGCCTCGCTCGGCTGCTCCTTGCCAAACTCGCCCTCCCAGCGCGCCACCACCACCGTCGCCAGGCAGTTGCCGACCACGTTGACCGAAGTCCGCGCCATGTCCATGAGCTGGTCCACGGCCAGCAGCGCGAACACCGGTTCGGTCGGCAGCCCGAACGAGCCCACGGTCGCGAACAGCAGAACAATCGACGCGCGTGAAACGCCGGCCACGCCTTTGCTGGTGAGCATGAGCGTGAGCATCATCATCACCTGCTGACCCACCGTGAGCGGAATGCCGGCCGCCTGCGCCACGAAGATGGACGCCATCGAGAGATACAGCGTCGACCCGTCGAGATTGAAGCTGTAGCCGGTCGGCGTGACGAACGCCACCACCGGGCGCGGCACGCCGATGGCCTCCATCGCTTCCATCGCGCGCGGCAGCGCCGCCTCCGAACTCGCCGTTCCGAACGCAATCGAAGCCGGCTCAGCGACCGCGCGCACGAACCTGCGCAGCGGAACGCGCGCCAGCAGCGCGATCGGCAGCAGCACACCGAACAGAAACACCAGCAGCGCCGTGTACAGCGTGGCCAGGAGCTTGGCCAGGTTGAACAGCACGCCCATGCCCGACGTGCCCACCGTGTACGCAATCGCCGCGCCCACGCCGAGCGGCGCCATCAGCATCACGATGTTGGTGAACTTGAACATCACCTCGGCCAGGCCCTCGCAGAACTGGAGCATCGGCCGGCGCTTTTCCTCGCACACCTGTGCCAGCGCAATGCCGAACAGGATGCTGAACACCACAACTTGCAGAATTTCGTTGTCGGCAACCGACTTCGCGATGTTCTCGGGAAACGTATGCAGAATGATTTCCGCCGGCGCGCGTTTGGCCGAGACAATCTGCTCGCCCGGCGCCGGCGGCGGCAACTTCGCGCCCACGCCGGCTTTGCTGATGTTGATGGCCGTCAGGCCGATGATCAGCGCCAGCGTGGTCACTACCTCGAAGTAGATCAGCGCCTTCAGCCCCATGCGGCCGATCTTCTTCAAGTTCGCGTGCGCCGCGATACCGCTGACCAGCGTGGCAAACAGCAGCGGCGCGATGATCACCTTGATCAGACGCAGAAAAATCTGCCCAACCACCCGCAGGTTCGCCGCCGCGGCAGGGAGGTCGTAACCAAACTCGCCGCCGGCGAGCATGAAGGTGAAAATCCACGGAGTAAGCGCGCGCCGCCGCGCCGAATACGCGGCCATGACGGCGATCGCCAGCCAGCGCGAGCCCGCCAGCAGCCACCGCGGCGCGTTCGATCCGTGATGATGTGCGAGAAATGCGGCCAGCGCCGCCGCGATGGCGAACGCAAACAGCAGCCGGCGGGCGACCACGTCCTGCGTTTCCGCCGCGCTCACCGCAACGCCTCTTCCAGTGCCGCCGCCGCGTCGGTCTTGGCGTCACGATACTTGACGATGACGGGCGCGTAGAGCGAAAGCCCCCAGTCTTTGTCCTGCGCCTTGCCGCGCTCCAGCTTGCGCGAGCCGGGCACGACCACCGCGTTTTCCGGCACGACGAGCGGCTCTGTTTCGCTTGCGCGATGCACCTCGCCGCGCACCACGTCGTAAAGTGGCGTGGATCGCGTAAGGATCACGCCCGCCCCCAGCACCGCGCGCGAGCGCACCTGCGTGCCCTCGTAAACGCCGCAGTTGCCGCCCACCAGCACATCGTCCTCGATGATGACCGGCGACGCGTTCACCGGCTCGAGCACGCCGCCAATCTGCGCCGCCGCGCTCAGGTGCACGCGCCTGCCGATCTGCGCGCAAGTGCCCACCAGCGCGTGCGAATCCACCAGCGAGCCCTCGTCCACGTACGCGCCCACGTTCACGTACATCGGCGGCATGCACACCACTCCGGGCGCGATGTACGCGCCTTCGCGAATGGACGACCCGCCTG
This sequence comes from Terriglobales bacterium, assembly GCA_035651995.1. Classification (NCBI taxonomy): domain Bacteria; kingdom Pseudomonadati; phylum Acidobacteriota; class Terriglobia; order Terriglobales; species Terriglobales bacterium. Next base: position 70,236 of record DASRER010000043.1, read on the forward strand.
TTGGAATGCGCACGCGGTCGCTCACGTGGAATCGCCTCGCCGGGAAGGTGTCCTTGTCCACGAACGACAGATCGCTGCCGCTCGCCGCCAGCTCGCCGATGCGAAATCCCAGCAGGATGCCCTGCTTCACCCACGCGTTCACGTGCCAGCGGCCGTCGCTCTTTTCGGCGGCGCGAATCGTGCCCGCGGTCAGCGCGGCGCGGAATTCGGTGAACGCGGAGCGGGCGGCGGCGCGATCCAGGCGGTCGCCGGCGGCGGCGAGCCGCTCAATTTCGCCCTGAAGTGGGTGCATCGCGCCGCAGTATATCGCACACGTCCGGCAGACCTCGGATGCGGCGGTCAGCACTCAGAATTCAGCGTCCGCCCTAGCGCGTGACGGGCGAAGGTGCGCAGTCTCGCCGAAGCCGCGCGTACGAGGGCGTCCGCGCCACGCGGTTCCAGGCCGCCTGGGAACGAGCTGATTGCGGCGCCACGCGGCGACACGGTACTCACAATCCGCATCACAAGCTGTTGTATGCAGACGCCGGCCCCTTTGCTGCGGCGCACACTCGTGCTCGTTGCGCATTTCGACGATGAGGCGGCGGGCTGCGGCGGTGTGTTGCAGCGCATGCGCGATCCCGTGGTGGTTTTCGGCACCGACGGCGCGCCGCGCGACGACTTCTTCTGGCGCCGCTTCGGCTCGCGCGACGCCTACGCCGCTCACCGCCGCGGAGAGGCCAGGCGCGCGCTCGCTCACGCCGGCATCACCGGCTGGGAGTCGCTGCGAGACGCCGCCGGTCACGACATCGTGGACCAGGAGCTGCTTCGCCATCTCCGCGCTGCTGCCGCGCAGCTCACGCGCCTGTGCCGCCGGCAGGGAATTGAAACTATCCTCACGCTGGCGTATGAAGGCGGACACCCCGACCACGACTGTTGCAGCGCGCTCGCCGCGGTTGTGGGGCGCGAGCTGCGCCTCGACGTTTGGGAGATGCCGCTTTATCACCGCTCGGCTGACGGCGTGGGCGTGCGCCAGCAATTTCTCTCGGGCGACTCCGGCATCGCGCTTCAGCTCACCGCCGCCGAACTCGACTGCAAGCGCGCCATGTGGGCAGCCTATGCCTCGCAGGGACTCACGCTCTCCAGCTTCGATCCCGCCATCGAGCGGCTTCGCCCGCAGGCGGCCTACGACTATACGAATCCGCCGCATCCCGGTGTCCTCAATTACGAAGCCTGGCAGTGGCCCGTCACCGGCTCGGAGGTGTGCGCCGCCTTTGCCGACCTGATGGGCGATGGTCACGCCGCCAGGGAGCCTTCCGTTGGCACACATGGGTCGCCGAGCCGGACAGGTGTGCGATGATCCGCGGCCCCGGCCTGCGCATCCTCTACGTCGCCTATCCGCTGCTGCCCGTCAGCGCCGCCAGCGCCGGCGGCGCCGAGCAGATGCTGGTCACGCTGGAAGACGCGATCGCCGCCCGCGGACACGCCACCACGGTCGCCGCCTGCGCCGGCTCGCAGGTGCGCGGTGAATTGTTCAGCACCATGCCGCCGCCGGCCTCCGGCGATCCATTCGAACCGCATGTTGGGGAGCACAATCGCCGCGTGCTGCAGCTCATTGCCCGCGAGCGCGCCGCCGGACGCCCCTTTGACCTCGTTCACGACGAAGGCGGATCGTTCTGGCGCGTTGCTTCGGAAGTCCCGGGGCCCGTCCTGCTCACCGCGCATCTTTCGCGCGAGTACTACGGCCGCGAACTGGCGCAGGCCGCCGCCAACGTCGCGGTCAACTGCGTCTCGGCTTCGCAGCGCCGCTCTTTCGCCGACGTTAACTTGCGCGCCACCGTGCGCAACGGCATTGACCTCGATCGCTTCGCCTTCCAGCCGCGCAAAGAACGATACGTGCTCTGGCTGGGACGCATTTGCCGCGAGAAGGCGCCGCACCTGGCCATCGCCGCCGCGCAGCGCGCCGGCGTTCCCCTGGTCCTCGCCGGCGAGATTTATCCCTTCGCCTGCCACCGCGAATTCTTCGAGCAGGCGGTGCGGCCCCTCATCGGCGGCACGGTGCGCCTGGTGGAGCGCCCCTCGCTCGACCAGAAGCTCCGGCTGCTCCAGCACGCCGGCGCCGTGCTCATCCCCAGCCTGGTGGACGAAACCAGCTCGCTCGTCGCCATGGAAGCTGCCGCCTGCGGCACGCCGGTCATCGCCTTCCGGCGCGGCGCGCTGCCCGAGGTGATCGTGGAAGGCCGGACGGGGTTCCTGGGGGACACCTGGGAAGAAATGGCGGAGCAGATCACGCGCCTGCGCGAACTCGATCCCGCCGCCTGCCGCCGCCGCGCCGAGCACCACTTCGACGCGCGCCGCATGGCCGCCGAATACGAGCGCCTCTACGCAGCTGTAGTTGAGGGTTGCCGCGAAGAGCGCTGCGCTCAGCAACCCGGCACTCAGTGCTCGCCACTCGGTACTGTTTCCTGGCCGAGCACCGAGTACAGCCCCTTCAATCAGTCATCTCAAGCGAGTCATCCTGAGCCAAGCGGGTGCTGCGCTTTGCGCAGCAGCCGCGAGACGCTCGCCACTCGGTGCTGCTTTACGACGCCGCCCGCTCCGCCGCGATCAATCCCGCATCCGCCGCAACCCGCGCCAGCTTCGCGCGCGTGTCCTTTTTCACGGGCAGCATCGGCAGGCGGTAAACCTCCTGGATGCGCCCCATCATCGCCAGCACCGCCTTCACCGGCATCGGGTTCGACTCAATGAAGTTGGCCTGCATCAGCGGCAGATACTTGCGATGAATCCGCCGCGCTTCGTCCCACCTGCCGGCCAGCGCCGCGCGCGTCATGGCCGACATCTCCGCGGGAATCTCGTTCGACGCGACGGAAACAATTCCCACGCCGCCCAGCGCGATTACCGGCAGCGTGATCGCGTCGTCGCCCGAGAACACCAGAAAATCCGGCGGCACGGCGTTAAACACTTCGGCAATCTGCGACATGTTGCCGCTGGCTTCCTTCACCGCGACGATGTTCCTGATCTCCGCCAGCCGCCCCAGCGTTGCCGGCTCGATGTTCGCGCCCGTTCGCCCGGGCACGTTGTAGAGCACCAGCGGCTTGTCCACCGCTTCGGCGATGGCCTTGAAGTGCTGGTACTGGCCCTCCTGCGTCGGCTTGTTGTAGTAGGGAGACGCCGTGAGGATCGCGTCCACGCCCTTGCGCGCGGCCACTTCCTTGGCGCGCTGCACCGCTTCGCGGGTGGCATTCGACGTCGCGCCCGCCACGATCGGCACGCGCCCGTCGGCGACCTCGATCGTGACGTCAATCACGCGCAGCCATTCGTCGTGGCTCAGCGTCGGCGTCTCGCCCGTAGTCCCGCAGGGGACCAGGAACCCAATCCCCGACTCCACCTGCCACGCGACCAGCGAACGCAGCGCTGCCTCATCGAGCGAGCCATCCTGTTTGAACGGCGTGACCAGCGCCGTACCGCAACCTTGAAGTCTCATGCAAGAAGATTACCGCGGATGAACGCGGATGAACACGGATTCATCTGGCCAGCGCGGTGCGGCCCGCGTCTGCCCGGTTTTGGCCGGCGTGGGCGCCGCCGGCACGACCTCATGCGACCGGCAACCACCCGTGTGGCGCCGGGCCCTGGTCCGCGCACCGCTTGCGCCAGCCTGCGGCCCTGCCATCACCCGAGCTGCCGAAACACTTCGCGGAAATCGTAGAAGCCTTGCTTCCCCTGCAACCACTCGGCCGCCAGCACTGCGCCCTGCCCGAACCCGCGCCGCGACTTGGCGTCGTGACACACGTAAATCGTGTCGTCCGGCGAATCCAGCACCAGTTCGTGCAGGCCGACCACCTCGCCCTCGCGGAACGAGATGACCTCCAGTTCCTGCCCCGACGCCGACTTCACCACTCCCTGCAGCGAAACCGCCGTGCCAGAAGGCGCGTCCTTCTTGTGCACGTGGTGCCGCTCGAAAATCTGTCCGTGATAGCCGTGCCGCAGCGCCTGGGCCGCCGTCCGCGCCGCCTCGAAGAAAAAATTCACGCCGAGCGAGAAGTTGCTCGCCCACAGCAGCGCGCCTTTGCTCGACTCCGCCAGCTTGCGCAACCGCGCCATCTCGCCGTACCAGCCGGTGGTTCCAACCACGATGCGCGCACCTCCGCCCAGGCAGGCTTCAATATTGGGAACCACGGCGTAGGGCGTGGTGAAGTCAATGACGGCGTCTGTTTTCGCCAGTGCGTCCGGCGTCAGCGCCCGCCCGCCGGGGTTGTCGGCCGACTCCAGCACGCGGACCTCGTGTCCGCGTGCGCGCGCAATTTCGGCAACCATCGCGCCCGTCTTGCCGTGGCCGAGCAGGAGGACCTTCACGCGATTAGCGTAGCACCGCAGCCAGCATTCAGCACTTGGCACAAGGCCCTGAACGGCTTCCGCGAAGGTGCGCACGCTTCGCCGGCATGTTGAAGGACTGACCGCAGAGGGCCGACTGCCGAGTGCCGGTGTTACGCAAACACCGCCGGATCCAGCTCTGCAAAGAATGCCGCGTGCAGCCGCCGCACCACTTCCGGCACCACGTCCTCCTCCACTACAAAGGTAATGTTGATTTCCGACGCGCCCTGCGAGATCATCCGCACCGGAATATCGCCAATCGCGCCGAACACCTTCGCGGCAATCCCCGGACGCCGGCGAATGTTCTCCCCCACCAGGCACACGATGGCCTTTCGACCCTCGTATTTGACGTCGGCCAACCGCGCCAGCTCCTGTGCAATGTCGGGGATCGCCTGGTTCGAGTCCACCGTCAGCGAGACGCTGACCTCCGACGTCGAAACCACGTCCACCGGGCAGCGGAAGCGGTCGAACACTTCGAAGATGGATTTCAGAAATCCGTGCGCCATCAGCATGCGCGCGGCCACCACGTCCACGATGGTGATGCGCGTTTTTGCCGCGATCGCTTTGAACACGTTCGTGCACGGCGCCGCGCGCGCCGTAATGCACGTGCCCTCGCACTTCGGGTTGCGCGAGTTCAGCACGTACACCGGAATGTTTTTCTGGACGGCCGGCAGCAGCGTGGCCGGATGCAGCACCTTCGCGCCGAAGTACGCCAACTCGGCCGCCTCGTTGAAGCTGATGACCTTGATCCGCCGCGCGCCGGCGCACAGGTTCGGGTCGGTGGTCATCATGCCGTCCACGTCGGTCCAGATTTCGATGCGCTCGGCGTCCAGCCCGGCGCCCACGATCGCCGCGGAAAAATCCGATCCGCCGCGCCCGATGGTGGTTGGCACGCCCGCCCGCGTCGCGCCCACGAATCCGCCCATCACCGGCACACGTTTGTTCTTCACCAGCGGCGCCACGCGCCGGCGCAGGCGTTCGTTGGTGTCGTCGAACAGCGGCGCCGCCTGCATGTGGTGCGCGTCGGTCACGATGACTTCCCGCGCGTCCACCAGCGCGGCATCGAGGCCGCGCGCGGAAAACGCCGCCGCCGCCAGCTTGCTGGAGAGCAGTTCGCCGAAGCCGGCCACCGTGTCCGTCGTCCGCGGCGTGATCTCGCCCACCGCCGCGATGCCGCGCAGGAGTTCATCGAGGAGGTCGAAGTCGGCTTCGAGTTCGGCGTGAATCCGCGTAAACACGCCGGTTCCGAGCAGCTCGCCCGCGGCGTCGTAGTGGCGCTCGCGCAATTCGCGCGAGATGCGCTGCGCTTCCACCCGGTCGCCCGACCCGGCTGCGCGTCCGGCGGCCAGCAACTGGTCGGTGACCTTGGCCATGGCGCTGACGACCACGACCGGGCTCTGCGCCGCGCGCGAGCGCACAATCTCCGCCGCGGCGTTGATCGCCTTCGCGTCCTGCACCGACGTGCCGCCGAATTTCAGGACAACCATAGCTTTCTAGGTGAACAAGCACTCAGCAGTCAGCCTTCAGCACTCAGCCCCCGCACGGCTTCAGCGAAGCTGCGCATTCTGGGCCGGGATGTACAAGGGCTGAATGCTGACTACGGAATGCTGATTGCTGCTATCCCAAGTACCCCTTCGCCTTCAGCATTTCCGCATTCAGAATCGTTGCGCCGGCGGCACCGCGCACCGTGTTGTGCGAGAGGCAAGTGAATTTCCAGTCCAGCAGCCCGCAGCGCCGCAGACGCCCCACGCTGGTCGTCATCCCATCGCCCAGATCGCGATCGAGACGCGGCTGTGGCCTGTCGCGCTGATTCAAGTACTCCACGGCGTGCAGCGGGGCGCTGGGAAGCTTCAGCTCCTGCGGCGCGCCGCTGAACTCGCGCCATGCGGCGACGATCTGGTCCTGGCTTGCCGGTTTCCGCAGCTTGATCGAAACCGACTCGGTGTGGCCATCCACCACCGGCACGCGATTGCAGTGCGCGCTCAGCCGCAGCGATGCCGGCTCGATCTTCGATCCGGCGAGCCGGCCCAGCATCTTCTGCGGCTCGGTCTCCATTTTCTCTTCTTCGCTGCCGATGTAGGGAATCACATTGTCCACAATGTCGAGCGACGCCACGCCCGGATACCCCGCGCCACTCACCGCCTGCATCGTCACCACGAATACTTGTTCCACGCCGAACGCGCGCTCGAGCGGCGCCAGCGCCATCGTGAGCCCGGTCGCCGAACAGTTGGGATTGGTCACGATAAACCCGCCCGAGTTTCGCCGCCATGCCTGGCACTCCAGCAGCTTCAGGTGGTCGGCATTCACTTCCGGAATCACCAGCGGCACGTCCGCCTGCATGCGGAATGCGCTGGAATTCGACACCACGGCGCAGCCCGCGTCGGCAAAGCGCGGCTCAAGTTCCAGGGCAATCTTGCTGTCGAGGGAGGCGAAGATCAGCTTCGGCGCGCCCTCAGGCGTCGCCGGCGATACGTTCATCTTCGCGATGCCCTCGGGAATCGGCGTCGCCAGCCGCCAGTTGGCCGCCTGCGCGTAGGCCTGTCCCGCGCTGCGGTCCGACGCCGCGAGCCACACCACTTCAAACCAGGGATGACGTTCCAGGCGCTGGATCAGGCGTTGTCCCACCACGCCCGTTGCGCCAAGAATTCCGACCGGGATGCGTTCTGAAGCCATGCAGGATTATTTCGGAAACAGACGATTCTAGCAATCGCGTCTCGGATTGCGGAAAAGGTACTTTCAGCCCAGCGCAGAGACACGGAGAATGCGCCCTTTTTTTCTGCGCCTCGGTGTCCAGGTGGTGGGTGTTGGCCTTTCGCGGAAGCCCGGGAATCGGCCCGGCTAGTCGCGCACGGCTTCCGTGTTGCTGTCGGCGATTACGATGCGCACAACCTTGTTGTTGTCGTCGAGCCAGAGCGACCAGTCGGAGGTGTTTTCGCTCTTGAGGTTGATGCGGTTCATCGGCTGGTCGGCGCCCTTGTATTTGATGGTTTCGCGGCCGCCGTACTCCAGCGCCACAATGCCGGAAACCTGCTGTTGCGGCACCAAAATGCCGAACTGCGTGCGGCTCAGCTTGCACTCAACCTTGCCCTGCGTCGGCGTGCATGAGGAGCCCAGGTATCTCCACGCCAGGATCTGCCGGTGCATGAAGAAGTTGTCGTCGAGGATGACGGTGGAATGCGGCAGCAGGAAAGGAACGTCTCTCGGCTTGTCCGTCGGGGCCAGCAGCACGTGCTCGATCAGGAACTCGTTGTTGGGCTCGACCACGGTCTGCGCTGTGCCGGGCTTGTTCTCGCGCCACTCGTAGCGCATCAGGTCGCCGGCGGCGTTGAGCTGCATCTCCGACGTTTGCCCGCCCTTGGTGCCGTCTTCCACCTTCAGCTCAGACCTGGCGGTGCTGGCGCCGTCGCGCTGCTCGATCTGGAACGTCTCGGTGGCCACGCGGCGCCCGTTCACGAAGATGCCGAACGAGCCGGCGTCCACCAGTTGTCCGGCGGCGGGCTTCTTGCTGGCGGCGCGCGCCCCAAGCGCGGCGAACGCGAGCACGGCGATGAACAGGAACGCGAGCCAGCGAGACTTCATCAGCGGACCTCCGGCGCCACGTTGCGGCTTCGCACGGTGCGCGCCACCTCGGCGGCGACCTGGGCAATGCTACGCCCGGAAGTAGAAACGTGGAACTCTGCCTCCAAGTATCGCAGCCGGCGTTCCTCGTACAATTGCCGAAATTGGTTCTGATCGCGCAGCAGCGGACGCACCGGCGCCGGCCTGCCGTCCGCGGCCGCAGCCGCCTGCGCCTTGCATCGCGCCAGCAGTTCGTCGGCCGAAGCCTGAAGGAACACCACCGGAGCGCCGCTGGCGCGCAGCAGCGCGCGAATGCCGGGCTGAATGAAGGCGCCGCCGCCCACCGCGATCACCGCCGTTTGGCGTGGGCCCAGCTCGTGCAGCAGGCGGCGCAGCGCCGCCGTTTCCGCGCGGCGGAATGCGGCTTCGCCCTGTTCGGAGAAGATCTGCGCAATGCTGCGCCGCGCACGCGCCACGATCAGGTCGTCGAGATCGAAGAAGCGGCACTTCAGCCGGCGCGCCAGCGCGCGGCCCACGCTGGTTTTGCCCGCGCCCATGAAGCCGGCCAGGAAGATGAGGCGTGAGGAGCGTCTTGCGGGGTCACGCGCGGCGCGCGTGGAGAGGGCGCGCTGCCGGGCGCCGAGCTCTTTCATCAGAGGGAAATCCGGAGTCGAAGCGCCGCGTTCAGCGCTTTCTGACGCGGATTGTACCACTCAGCGAGCTCAGGTGGACGCTCGACGATCCGCTCGCCGACATGCCCGCAAACGACCGCGGACTCGAGTCGAACGCCGTGTGCTGCTTCGCCACCATCGGAAACTGGTTGTCCACCGAGCCGGTGGCGCTCCGCGCTGTTAGGTCAACGCTGGCCGAAGCCGGCAGCGTGACCTCGATGTTGCCCGTGCCATTGATGAGCTGGTATTCGCCGCCGCCGCTGGGGTCGCCGTCGTAACGGATGGTCCCCTTGGTCGAGCTCACGTAAACCTTCGGTCCCGAGACGTTGGTCAGCGTCACCCCGCCGCCCAGTGCGGTGACCTCCACGTGTCCGCCGGTGATGTTGCTCAGCGTTACCGGGCCGCCGACCGCACGCACGTGCACATGCGCATTCTGGACCTGCGAAACGTCAATCGAGGCGGCCTCGCCATTCAGCGTCAGGTCGCCGGCCAGCCGCTCCACGCGGATCGGCCCGGTCCCGGCGCGGACGGTCACGTTGGCGTCGGCCGGCGCCAGGATCTCGTAGTCCACCGTGCAGTCAGCCGCCGATGCCTGTTGCAGCATGTGGCTGCGCACCTCCACGCGGTTCTCCACCTGCGCCGCGTCCACTTCCACTTTGTTGGACTTCGCCGTGGCGCTGATCACGATCTGGTGTCCGGTGGCCGGCTTGATCACCACCGCGCCAAACGGGTTGGTGACGTTCAGGTTCGAATCAGCGCTGACGTTGTACTTGAATTCTTTTGTGCTTTGCCCCGGGGCGACGCCAGCCAGCAGGACGCATAGTCCCGCCGCCAGCACCGCGGTGCGTGCGCTCTTCTGCATACCTTCTCTCCTGCCATGACCCGGCCTGCCTCTGGCGGGCTTCGCCGGGAGCGCTTTACCGCTGCGAGAGCGCCATCTCGTAAAGCACGGCCTTCTGATCGTATGCCTCCATCAGGTGCGCCTGGGCATCTTCGTCGCCGGGGTTGCGCTCCGCCGTGGCGCGCGCCTGGCGGATGTAATCGTTCACCTGCCCAAGGTTCGCTTCATACGTCGACCGCAACTCCGGTTGCAGCGACGCGATCTGCGCCAGCAACTGCTGGTCGTCGGAGTCTTCGCTGGCGGCGGCTGCATTCTGGGCCACGGGGGAAGCGGCCGTACCGGGTGGGCTCACCTCGGCGCGACGCGCCAGGATCACCAGCGCGAGAACTGCCATGGCCGCCAGAGCGCCCACCCGCAGCGCGACCCCCCAGGTCGGCGCGGCTCCACGGGCGAGCGGGCTAGGGCGGCGGCGCAGTCCTTCGCGCTCCAGCGATGCCTGGATGCCCTGCCATACCTTCGGACTGGGATCGTGCATGGGCACCAGCAGCTTCGCCTGTTCGGCGATGTAGCGCAGGTCACGCACCAGGTCGGAGCACACCGGACACGTGCTCAGGTGCGCTTCCTCCTCCGCGTTGCCCCCCGTCTCGATGATGTAGGGCAGCGATTTTTGAAATTCGTTGCAGTTCATTTGGTTCCTCTCCCCAGAAACTCGGCGCCCATGCCGCTTCCTCTCCTCCGAGCGCGTGCGGCTATCGCCGCGTGGCCTTTTCGGCTCTGTTGGCCTTGAGGAGATCGCGCAGCTTCATTCTTGCCTTGTGCAGCTGCGACTTGCTGTTGCCGATCGAGCAACCCATCATCTCGGCAATCTCGTTGTGCTCGTAACCCTCCACGTCGTGCAGCACGAAGATGATCCGGTAGCCCGGCGGCAGGCTCTCAATCGCCCGCTCCAGGTTCACCCGGTCGATCGAGCCGGCGAGCACCGTGTCGCGCACGCCGATGTCCTTCTTCGGGCCGTCTTCCTGCTGCGGCTCCATGCTTTCTTCCAGCGAAACCTCGGGCAGTCCCTTCTTGCGCAGGTGCATCAGCACCACGTTCACCGCCAGGCGATGCAGCCAGGTGGAGAACGCCGATTCGCCGCGGAAGGTGGCGATCTTGCGATACAGCTGCAGGAACGCCTCCTGCGTCAGGTCCTCGGCCTCGGCGGTGTTGCCGGTCATGCGCAGGCACAGCGAATACACACGCCGCTTGTGCAGCGCGTAGAGCGCCTCAAACGCTTCCGCATCACCCCGCTGCGCCCGCGAAATCGCCTCTGCTTCCGTGAGCCCGGGAATGCTGGTTTTCTTCGCTTGGGTCAATTCGCCTTTTGCAGGCCGCAGGTGAGTAGATGCGGCCAACACCGTATTTCGTTGCATTTACGGGCCTTTGCCGGCGCAGTTTGGCTTCGCCGCGTCCCGCAGCCGCCCCCTGGCCCCGACTAGATACGCGAATTAGATGCGCTGAACTGGAGCGCTATCGGCCGGCGGCGCCGTTTTTCCTTCCCTGGGTCTGAACACCAACATCCCCGCCCAGGTGGCGTCAGTAAGGATACCCCCGGCAGCAGCTTTGGTTGCCTCGAAACCGCTGCCGGCTACTGGCCAAAGCAGTAATTCCACAAGGCTTTTGGCCGGTAGCTGGAAGCCAGCAGCCCGCAGCGCATTCAGTTCTTCGCCCTCGCCCCCCGCCAGAACAGCACCAGGCCCACCGCCACCGCGATTACCGTTCCGCCAATCACCTTCAGCTCGAAGCCGAGCACGTCCTGCACGTCTTCGGTCGGCGCCAGCGACACCGCCATGGCCAGCGCCGTGATCACGAATCCCAGCAGTCCCGCCGCCCACACGCCGAACTTCCCGCCGGGGATGAGCACCGCTCCCGAGCCGGCGCGGTCGCGCCGGTACGCCAGCTTGATCACCGAGGCATACATGTACAGAAACGGAATGAAGTAGATGATGATGGTCGCGTCCACCAGCACCTGGTAGGCGCCCAGCGCCGATTCGTTCAGGTGCGAGACGACCAGCACTGCGCCGGAAACCAGGGCCTGCACCAGCATGGCGACGTACGGCGTCCGCCAGCGCCGATGCAGCTTGCCGAACGCCTCCGGCAGATAGCGATCGATGCCGGCCACGAACGGCACGCGCGCCACGCCCGCAACCGTCGTTCCGACTCCGCCCGCGTTGCCCACCGTGACCAGCAGGGCCGCCAGCACGCCCAGCCACGCCATGCCGATCACCGCCGCTCCGCTGCTGATGGCCTGGAACACCCCGGCGCGCGTGTCCGCTTCCGGCGCGGGCAGCAGCGCCAGCACCGCGATCGTGCCCACGATGTAGACCAGCGCGATCAGGAAAGCGCTCGCGTAGATCGAGCGCGGCAGCGTGCGCTGCGGATCGCGTATCTCCTCCGTCATCGAGCACACCAGCTCCAGGCCAGTGAAGGCGAAGGCAATGTTCGACCAGAAGTTGATCGTGCCCCAGTTGACGCTCGGCATCATGTTGCCCAGAGTGAACGCTGTCACCGGGCCTTGCTTCCACGCGACGATTGCCGCCACCGCCACCAGCATCATCAGCGGCACGTACGTTCCCACGCCGCCGGCGTTCTGCAGCCACTTGCCGATGTTCAGCCCGACGATGTTCAGTCCCAGCGCAATCGTGAGCAGTATCAGCGAGGCCGAAACCAGGTAGGTATTGTTGTGCGTCAGCCACGCGTACTTGGGCCCGGCGATGTACACCGACATCGCCACGCTGGCGGTCAGCAGTCCAGGGAAGTAGAAGACGGTATAGACCCAGTAGCACCAGCCGGCCATGAAACCGTGGAAGTCGCCGAACGCCTCCTTGCTCCACGCGTACAGTCCGCCTTCGCGCGGGTAGCGCGTGGAAAGTTCAACGATCACCAGCGCGCTGGGCACAAAGAACAGCGCCGCGGCCAGCAGCCACAGACTGACCGATGATGTGCCGTTGTGCGCCGCCGCCGCGATCCAGCGCGGCCCCAGCACCGCCGCGATGTTGAACAGCAGGACGTCCCAGAAGCCCATCTCGCGCCGCAACTGCGGCGGCGAGCCCGATGTGGAAGAGCTGCTTGAAGGTGAAGAACTGCTTGAGCCGGAAATAACGGTCCTCCCCGAGCGACCGTTGAGATTAGCAGAAACCAAACTTTGTCGCGGAGGCCTTCACGTAGCGGCGCGGACCCCCTCGTCGGTGCGTTGGCGCGATCACTGGACTTCACGTGGTAGCGACGGGACGTTGTAGCGACGGGCGCGCCCGCCCGTCGGCCCTCACCACGGACTGTGTGGACGCGGGCAACCCCGCCCGCGCCTCCCTCTCCCGCCACTCTTCCCAAATCGGGAACACTTTTCCTCAGCTATCCGTTTGGACGACTGAGCGCGTGCGAGGGATCCCCCGGTCAGCCTTACTTCGGCCCGGCGAATGGGCTGGGCTTCGGTTTTGGCTGCGGCTGCTGCTGCGGCTGCGCCTGCGGATTGGTGGACGCCGGCGCGCCGGGCGCCGCCAGCCCCGGGGGCAGCACCCCGCCCGTACTCCCTTGGTCCGATGCCGGCATGTTTGCGCCGGGCGCGTTGTTCGCGCCGGTCTGCTGGTTGAGCCGCGCGATGTCGTCATTGGTGTAGGTGCGGGTGGCGTGCTGCGGATGCGCGCGGTTTTCGCGCGCGATCTCGCCCAGACTGCGGTCCAGCGCAGTCGCGCTGACCCGGTAAGGGCTGTTGCTCATCATCTTGGCCGCTCCCCAATCGAAGCCGCGCGATTGCCCCGGACCCGCGTTCGCCGCGGGCGCGACGCTCCCCGCCGTTGCCGCCGCCGTTGCCGCCGCCGTTATCGCCGACGGCTCCGCGATGACCGTGGGCGTGTTGCTCACCACGGCGGCGTTCGGCGTATACGCCACGCTGGGCGGTGTGACCAGCGGCGGGCCAATCGGACCCGTGGTGGCGTATCCGCCCTGCACAATAATTCCGCCGGCGTACGGCGCGGGAACGACCATGGGTTGCACTACCACCGGCGCGCCGCTGGCCGGCATGGTGCTGCCCTGCATGCCGGTTTGGGCCATCGCGATCGCCGAAAGCAGGATTCCTACCAAACAAACGTACACTCGCATAAAGACCTCCAGGGCCGGACCGAGCCGCGCCAGCACTAGAGACTTGGATTAACTATTTGGATAACCGGATGCCAGGAGGAACACAGCCTTCAGCTCTCAGCATTCAGCCCTTGCACATCCCGACTCCGGGTGTGCATCCTCGCCGACGCCGTTCGGGGGCTGAATGCTGATTGCTGAGTGCTGACTGCTGCTTTACGACCCGACATACCGCGCATACAGGCTGCGCGCGACGGCGGTGTCGGTTGTGCCCTTGATGATGGCGCGCCCGTCGGGAAACAGCGTCATCTCATAGGGCTCGCGCCAGAACCTGAGCACGAACTCGTTGTGACGCACGGCGCCGTGCGGGCGCAGGCGGCCTTCCATCTCGTCGAAGTCCACCGGACGCGAGCGCTCGTGGATCTGCACCGAGTTGCGGCCGCAGAGCGTGATGTGCGCGCGCCCCTCACCCGCCAGGTGGACGAATTCGCGCTCGGCGCAGCATCGGCAATCGGCGCGCCGCACCGACGCCGAGACCGATCCATAGGTGTTTTTCCAGACGTCGAGCGAGACGAGCGTGTTGCGAAGCTGGTCGCGGGCCCCTACCAGCAGCTTCAGGGCCTCGGTGCCGGCGATCGAAGCGATCATGCTCACCACCGAGCCGAGAATGCCCGCCGTGTCGCACGTCTCCAGCGGACCGCCCGGCGGATCGGGGAACAGGCAAACCAGGCACGCGGTCTGGTACGGGAGCACGTTCATGGTCACTCCGTAGCTGCCGACCCCGGCGGCGTAAATCCACGGCACACGCTCGCGCACGGCGTAGTCGTTGATCAGGTAGCGCGTCTCGAAGTTGTCGGTGCCGTCAAGGATCAGGTCAACTCCGCCCAGCAGCTCTTCGGCGTTTTCAGGGGTAAGGTCGGCGACGCGCGCGTCCACCGCGATCTGGGAGTTGAAGCGCGCGATCTGGCGCGCGGCGGCGATTGCCTTGGGCAGCGCTTCGGCGGCATCGGCTTCGTCGAACAGCGACTGCCGCTGCAGGTTGCTGGCCTCCACGTAGTCGCGATCGATGATGCGCAGCGTGCCCACGCCGGCGCGCGCCAGCAGCGCAGCCAGCGCCGAACCGGTGGCGCCGCAGCCCGCCAGCGCAACCCGTCCCTGCGCGAGCCGGCGCTGGCCCTCGGGGCCGATGCCGGGGAACAAGATCTGCCGCGAATAGCGTTCTTCTGAAGGTAACGGCATTGCCGCGTCCAGCAGTTATTATAGGTGCCGCTCGCGGCCGAGAGACCTCTGACGCGCCGCCGGAGATGCCGCGGGCGTGAGCTGTTGCCCGCCAGAGTTGACGGGCAGGCAAGTGCAACAGCGTGAAAGCGAAGCTTCATCGAATCAAGCAGTCCTTGAGTCCTTGAACCCGGACCAGACCGGGTCTGTCTTCGCGGGCGGAGTCTCTTAGATTGCGTTTTCGGATCAACGCGCTAAAGCTCTGCGCGGCAGCCATCCTGTCGCTGGCATGGTGTGCGGCGCAGACCACGGCGAACGGGGCCGCCGCACAGGTCCCGGCGCGGAACGCGCTTCCGCCCGGCTCGCGCGCCGCCGACCCGCCACGCGCGGCGCCGCCGGTCCCGCCTCCGGCGGGGAATCCGCTCAGCTATTTCGGCCTCAAGGTTGCCGCCATTGAGGTGCGCAGCAACGCCACGGTCTCAGCTGACGAAGTGCTGCGGCTCCCGCAGAAGGTGAACGAGCCGCTGGACAAGAACAAGCTGCGCCGCAGCATCCAGCAGCTGTTCGCCACGGGCAAATTCGCCGACATCCAGGTGGAAGCCGACCGCACGCAGAAGAACGAGGTCGCGCTGGTCTTCATCGCGGAAGAGAACTATTTCGTCGGCTTCATGACCATGACGGGAGCGCCGCGCCCGCCCACGGCCGAGCAGCTCATCAACGCCACCAAGTTGCAGCTCGGCGAGCTGTACACGGAGGAGAAGCTGCAGGCGGCAATTCGCGGAATCCAGCGCGTGATGGCCGACAACGGCTACTACCAATCCAGCGCGGACGTGCGCAAGGAGCCGCATTCCGACACCCAGCAGATCGACCTGCACTTCACCGTGCACCCCGGCAAGGTGGCGCGCATCGGCCAAATCAAGGTTGAGGGCCAGGCCGGCTATCCCCCGGAGCAAGTCGCCCACATCGCAAAGCTGAAGCCTGGCGAGAAGGTGAGTGTTGACCGGCTGAACAAGGCGCTGCAGCGCCTGCGCAAAAAGTACCAGAAGCAGGGACGGCTGGAAGCGCAGGTTGCGCTGGTGGACCGGGTCTATCACCCGGAGAGCAACGCGCTCGACTACGCGTTCAGCATCCATCGCGGTCCCAAGGTCGAGGTGCGCCTGGAAGGCGCCCGCCTGAGCGGCCGCAAACTGAAAAAGTACGTCCCGGTGTACGAAGAAAGCGCTGTGGACGACGACCTGCTGAACGAAGGCCGCCGAAACCTGCGCGATTACTTCCAGACGAAAGGCTATTTCGACGTCCAGGTGGACTTCAGCCACAAGGACGACCCCGCCAGCGACCGCGCGTTCGTTATCTACACCGTGAATCTTGGCCCGCAATACGATCTTGACGCGGTGCTCTTCCAGGGCAACAACTACTTCAACGACGACGTGCTCCGCGAGCGCATCCAGGTGCAGCCCTCCGGCGGATTGCTCGCTCATGGCCGCTTCAGCGAAACCATGCTGGTGCGCGACAAGGAATCCATCGAAGCGGTGTACAAGGCGAACGGCTTCTCCAAGGTGCAGGTGCAGCCGATGGTGCAGAAGGACTACCGCGGAAAGGCCGGACACCTGGCGGTGTCGTTCCACGTCGTCGAGGGCCCGCAGCAGCGGGTGGAGTCGCTCAACATCGTCGGCAATCGCAGCATTCCGGTCGAGGAACTGAAGGCCCTCATCAACACCCTTCCGGGACAGCCCTATTCGGAATTCACCGTCGCCGGCGACCGCGACTCGGTGCAGAACTACTACTTCAATCATGGATTCCTGAACGTGCGGGTTGAGGCGACGGCGCAGCCCGATCCGAAAGACCCGGCGCAGGCCGCGGTGACCTACACCATCCATGAAGGCGCGCAGGTGTTCGTGGACCGCGTTCTCTTCTCCGGGCTGCACTACACGCGGCCCTCAACCGTCGGACACCAGTTCGAGCTCTGGAACGGCGATCCGCTCAGCCAGAGCCGGATGCTCGACACGCAGCGCAAGCTTTATGACCTTGGCCTGTTCAACCAGGTGAACATGGCCGTGCAGAATCCCGACGGCGCGGCGCAGCGCAAGAACTTGCTGACGCAGTTCGACGAGGCGCGCCGCTGGACCATCACCTACGGCCTTGGACTGGAAATTCAGACCGGCACTGGCGCGCTCCCGAACTGCGACACGGCGATTCCGGCGTGCGTCGCCGAGCGCCAGGCGGCAGCCAGCGGTGAGAACACCGGCGTGAGCCCGCGCGTGTCGCTCGACATCACGCGCACGAACTTCCGCGGGCGCGACCACAGCATCGTGTTCAAGTCGAACTATGGCCGGTTGCAGAAGCGCGCCTCGCTGGCCTACGAAGCGCCCCGGTTCTGGGACGTGGACAAGCTGAAGTTCACCGGCACCATCTTTTACGACAACTCGCGCGACGTTTCCACCTTCGCCTCCGAGCGGCTGGAGGGGTCGCTGCAGGTGCAGCAAAAGCTCAATCGCGCCGACTACCTCCTCTATCGGATGACGTACCGCCGGGTGAAGGTCGACCCGACCACGCTGGTCATCAGCCCCGACCAGATTCCGCTGTTGTCACAGCCCGTGCGGGTGGGGATCCCGAGCTTCTCATACATCCGCGACCGTCGCGACGATCCGATTGACACGCACAAGGGGTACTACAACACGTTCGACTTCGGCGTTGCCTCCGGCGTCTTCGGATCGGAAGCGAATTTCAGCCGCCTGCTGGTGCAGAACAGCAGCTACTGGCAGCTTGGCCGGCGCAAGTTTGTGCTGGCGCGGACCACCCAGATCGGGTTCGCAGAGCCGTTCAGCGGCCCGGTGAAGGACCAGAACGGCAACCTGGTGCCTCCGTTCATCCCCCTGCCGGAGCGCTTCTTCGCCGGCGGCGGGAACACACACCGCGGATTCGCGCTGAACCAGGCGGGCCCGCGTGATCCGGGCACCGGCGCGCCGCTGGGAGGCGGCGGGCTGTTGCTCAACAGCGTGGAATTGCGCCTGCCGCCGCCCACGCTGCCCTTCCTGGAAAACAACCTGAGCTTCGTGATCTTCGAGGACGCCGGAAACGTGTTCAACGATCCGGGCGACATTCCGCACAGCGTGTTTCGCCTTCAGCAGCCGAACAGGAGCCAGTGCGAAACGCTCGATCCGAACGCGAATTGCAGCTTCAACTACCTGTCGCACGCAGTGGGACTGGGCGTCCGATACAAGACGCCGATCGGGCCCCTCCGGTTTGACTTTGGCTACAACCTGAATCCGCCCACGTTCCCCGAGCGCCAGGGCAGCCTGATCAAGACGCTTTCGCACTTCAACTTCTATTTCAGCATTGGGCAGTCCTTCTGATGAGGGTGCGCCGTCTCCAACTCGCCTTCGCCGTGGCCGTGGCGCTGTGGTGTGTGCGCGTGCCGCTCGCGGCCGAAGCGGGCGAGATCATCGAGCGCATCGTGGTGACGGTCAACAATCGCCCCATCCTGCAGAGCGACCTCGATGACGAAGTGCGCCTGGAGGCGTTCCTCGACGCCCGGCCGCTGGGGAGCATCTCTGACGCCGATCGCAGCGCGGCGCTGGGCCGTTTGATTGACCGCGCGCTGATCGATCAGCAGGCGGATGAGGTGAACCTGCGCCGCGCCACCGACCAGGAAGTGGCGCAGCAGGTGCGGCAGGTCCGCTCACAGCATCCTGCCGGCGCGCGTGACGATACCTGGCAGCAGGCGCTGCGCAGCTATGGACTGGAGGAGTCGGACCTGGCCGCGCGCGTACGCTCGCAACTGGATGAACTGCGCTTCATCGATCAGCGCTTCCGTCCGGCGGTGCGCATCAGCCTGGGTGAGGTGCAGCGCTACTACCGGGACCAGTTTCTGCCGGAGTTGCAGAAAGCCGGCGCCGAGCCGCGTCCACTGAAGGAAGTGCAGCCGCAGATCGAGGAGGTGCTGACGCAAGAGCGGCTGACCAACATGCTCTCCAACTGGCTGCAAACCCTGCGTGGGCAGGCAAGCATCAACTACCGCGGCGTTCCGCCGCCGCCGGCAGCGTCGGCGCAATCGGCGCCGCCCTTGTCGCGCGCCGACGGAGCACACTGAGTCGCAGCATGGCTGACGAAGACATCAGTCCGCAGGCGGCGCCGAAGAGGAGCAGCAACGCGCTGCGCCTGGGCATTGGTGTGTTGCTGATCGGGATGGTGGTGTTTGGCGCGTGGTATCTGACCAGCCCGCGGTTCGCCAGCTATGTGACGGGCAGGGTGGTCGCGACGATTGACCAAGCCACCGGCGGACACGCCAGCATCGGGCAACTGCGCTGGAACCTGTCGAAGCTGGAAGTCGAGGTCCGTGACTTCACGATTCGCGGCCGCGAGGCGGCAGGGGAAAAGCCGCTGGCGCACGCCGGCCGGCTCTTCGTCCGGCTCAAGGTGTATTCGATTTTCGGCGGCGACTTCGGCATTCGCTTTCTCAGCCTGGAACAGCCCGTCATCCACCTGATCACCTATCCCGACGGCACAACAAACCTGCCCACACCCAGGCGCAAAGGCGCGAGCAAGCGCACGCCGATCGAAGAGGTGTTTCACCTGGCGATTGACCGCGCCGAGATTCACGACGGCCTGCTGCTCTACAACAACCAGGCCCTGCCGCTCGACTTCAGCGCCAACAACATGCAGGCGGCCATGACGTATGCGCCCGCCGACAATTGCTACCACGGCCAAATCAACCTCGGCAAACTGGACGCCAAGTTCCAAGACATGCGGCCGGTGTCGGCCGTTTCTGAGATTGACTTCAGCCTGTTTCCGACACGGGTGGAACTGCGCGCCTTCCGCCTGACGAGCGGCAAGTCGAAGCTGGAGGCGAGCGGCGAGCTGGTGAACTTCAACGATCCGCGCATCGCCCTGGCGTATCGCGCCACGCTCGACCTGGCCGAGGCGGGCGCGATCACCCGCAATCCAAGGCTGCGCGGCGGCGTGGCCGACCTGAACGGCAAGGGCTCGATGTCACGTGCCGGGTTCAACTCCGACGGCCGCCTGCAACTGCGCAACGGCGTCGTGGAAATGGACGGTTCACGCCTTGCCGGGCTCGATGGTGGCGCGAATTTCATCATCAATCCGGAGAAGGTGCAGCTCACGAGCCTGTTCCTCAAGCTGCTTGGCGGCGCCCTGACCGGCAACGCCAGCGTGCTGAACTGGTCGGCCAAGCCGGGCGTGGAGAAGCCGCAGCAGGGAAGCGCGCTGCTGGAAATCCGCAATTTGCAGGTCGAGGCCGCGGCCGCGACCCTGGCCGGCGAATCGCGTCCGCTGAACAAGGTGAAACCGGCGGGATCGCTGAGCGGCGTAGTCTCGGCGCACTGGACGGGCTCGCCCGCCAATGTGGTGGCGCAACTGAGCCTGGAGTCGGTGCCTCCGGCACAGCCGGCCGGCGACCAGGTCCCGCTCACGGCCCGACTCGAGGCCACCTACAACGCGCCGCACCAAACGCTCGACGTTCAGCAGCTCAACGCTGCCACGCGGGCCACCAACGTGGAAGGCGCCGGATCCATTGGCCGCGCCAATGCGAACCTGCGCTTCCGGCTGAACACCACCAACCTGGTCGAGTTCGAGCCGGCCCTGGCTGCTTTCGGCATGCGCCGCCTGCCGGTGGAGCTGGGCGGCAGCGCGACCTTCAACGGCGCCGTTTCCGGCAAGCTGAAGACGCCAACTTTGTTCGGACACCTTGAAGTTTCAAATTTCAACTCAATCTTCTGGTTGCCGGAAAATCCTCAAGCACAACTTCAACCCGTGGCCCAGCCGCAATCGGGGGCCAGCCCTGCCACGCCAGCGAAGACGCGCGAGGTGAAATTGCACTGGGACCACCTGGGCGCTGACCTGCTGTACGCGCCTGCGCGGGCCAGCGCCGAGCAGATTGTTCTGCGGCACGGGAAGACGCAGATCACGGGCGCGGCCCAAATCGGCCTGCAGCAGGGAAGGACAACCGACGCGAGCCCGATCGGCGGATCCATCCGGCTGAGCGATGGCGACCTGGCCGAGTTGCAGCAGATTGCCGGCTACAACTACCCGCTGCGCGGCACGGTGAACGCCGCGATGAATGCGTCGGGCACGCTGGCGAACCCGCGCGCCAACGCCACGCTGGCGATCACCAGGGCGAAAGCGGGCAGCGAGCCGATTGACTCGCTCACCCTCGAGGTGTCGCTCGCCGACCGCAACCTCGATGTCAGCAGCTTCGCGGTGGCGAATCCCGCCGGACGCATTGCCGGCACGGCGGGCTACAACCTGAACGCAAGAACATTCCGCTTCAACCTGCGCGGGACCGGCATTGACCTGGCGAAGCTGCAACTGCTCCAGACGGTGCGCACTCAGGTGACCGGCCGGGCCACGCTGGTGGCGCAGGGTTCGGGCGCCCCCGGCGCGCCGTCGCTGAACGGCAGCCTGCAGATGCAGAACGTGGTGGTGAACGGCGAGAACGTCGGCAACATCTCGCTGGCGGCGGTGACGCAAGGCTCCGATCTGCGCCTGACCGGCAGCGCCAACTTCGAGACGGCGACGCTCAACGTGGATGGCAGCGTGCGCCTGCGCGGCGATTTTCCCGGACGCGTGACCCTGCACTTCGCCAACCTCGACGTGGATTCCGCGCTCCGCGCTTACCTGCAAGGCCGCGTGACCGGGCACTCCTCCATCAACGGCGACATCCGCGCTGAGGGTCCGTTGCGGCGTCCGGCGGACCTGAACGTGGTCGGCGAGATTCGCCAGTTCTCGATGGAACTGGAGCGCGTGCGGCTGCGCAACGACGGGCCGGTCCGCTTCACCCTCGCGCAGGAACAGGTGCGGCTGGAGCAGTTGCGCATCGTGGGCGATGAAACCGAGTTCTCCGCCGCCGGCGCCATGCGGCTGGACGCGGGCAAATCGCTCGACGTGAAGGCGAATGGGCACGTCAACATGCGCCTCATCGAGAGCGTGAATCCGGCGTTCAACTCCAGCGGGCAACTCACGATGGAAATCGCCGCCACCGGCAGCATGGCGAGGCCGGTGCTGAACGGCCAGATTCAAATCCAGAATGCCTCCATCTCCTACATCGACCTGCCGAACGGACTGAGCAACGTGAACGGCAGACTGGTGTTCGACCAGGGCCGCCTGGAGGTGCAGCGCCTGACGGGCTACACCGGCGGCGGCGCGCTGAACATCACAGGCTTCATCACGTATACGAACGGAATCGGCTTCAATTTGCGGGCGCGCGCGAAAGAGATACGGCTGCGCTATCCGCCGGGAGTGAGCTCTGGAGCCGACGCCGACCTGCGCCTCACCGGCACGCCGCAAAACTCGCTGCTGGCCGGCGACGTGACCGTGACCAAGTTTGCGCTCGACACCCACTTCGACTTCTCGCTCTACCTGGCGCGCGCCAAGCAGCCGCCCTCGCTGCCCAGCCCCGATTCGCCGCTCAACACCCTGCGGCTCGACATTCACGTGGTCTCCACGCCCGAGCTGCAGGTGCAGACCTCGATGGCCAAGCTCTCGGGCGACGTGGACCTGCATCTGCGCGGCGCCGCGAGCCGCCCAGTCGTGCTGGGCCGCGTGAACATCGTGGAAGGGAACATCTTCTTCAATGGCACCACCTACCAGTTGGAGCGCGGCGACGTCACGTTCACCAACCCGGTGCGGATCGAGCCGGTGCTGAATGTGGAGGCCTCGGCGCGTGTGCGCGACTATGACATCACCATCGGCCTGCACGGACCGATCGACCGTCTTTCGACCACCTACCGCTCCGATCCGCCGCTGGCCTCGGCCGACATCATCGCGCTGCTCGCCTTCGGACGCACCCGCGAGGAGTCCGTCTACGCGCAGAACACGGCCACCTTCACCGAGACGGCGTCAAACGCCATCCTCGGGCAGGCGCTGAATTCGGTGGTGAGCAACCGGGTGGAAAAGCTGTTCGGCGTCAGCCGCATCAAGATCGATCCCCAGGTGGGCACGGCGACGTCGAACCCGACGGCGCGGCTGACCATCGAGCAAACCGTGTCGAACAAGATCACCATGACCTACATCACGGACGTGACGCAGTCGTCGCAGCAGGTAGTGCAGCTGGAATACAGCGTGAACCGCAACTTTTCCGTGATCGCCGTGCGCGACCAGTATGGCGTGGTCTCGTTCAACATCCGCTACCGGCAGCGGAAGCGGTAGCGCCCTTCACCACAGAGAGCGCGGAACGCAGAGCCAAAAAGGCAAGAGCACAAAGGCAAAAAGGCACAAAGGCAAAAGGCAAAAGGCAAAAGGCACAAAGGCAAAAAAAACAAGGTCGCTTCGCAGCTCGGTTTACTTTTGCCTTTTTACTTTTTCCGTTTGCCTTGTTGTTTCTCCGCCTCTCCGTGTCTCCGCGGGTAGAATTGCGTCGTGCCAGGAATCTTCCGCAACGTCGCCACCACACTGGAAATGATCAAGTGGGAGCACTCCATCTTTGCGCTGCCGTTTGCCCTGTGTGGAGTGATGCTGGCGTCGGCGGGCGGCGAGCTGCCCTGGCGCAAGATTGGATGGGTCGTCGTGGCGATGGTGGCGGCGCGCTCGGCCGCGATGGCCTTCAACCGGCTGGCCGACGCTGAGATTGACGCCGCCAATCCGCGGACGCGCACGCGCGCTTTGCCGGCGGGGACGCTCTCGCGCGGCTTCGTCGGCGGTTTCGTGCTGGCGTCATGCGCGGTGTTTGCCCTCGCCGCCGCCCGGCTCAACCCGCTGGCATTCGCGCTGTCGCCCGTCGCGCTGGTTGTCCTGCTGGCGTACTCCTACACCAAGCGCTTCACGCGCTGGTCGCACCTGGTGCTGGGATTCGCGCTCGGCATGGCGCCGGCGGCGGCATGGATCGCCGTGCGCGGCTCGCTCGATCCGCGCATCCTGCTGCTGACGGCGGCTGTAACGTTCTGGGTGGCGGGCTTCGACGTGCTCTACGCCTGCCAGGATTACGACTTCGACCGCGCGACAGGCCTGCACTCCATTCCGCGCGCGTTCGGCATTCGCGCCGCGCTGGTAACGGCGAGAGCGTTCCACGTCATCATGCTCGTGCTGCTCGCTCTGCTGGTGAACTGGTTCCATCTCGGCCCGGTGGCGATGGCGGGAGTCGCCGTGGTCGGGCTGCTGCTGGCGTGGGAGCACTCCCTGGTGCGCGCCAACGACCTGAGCCGGCTCAACGCCGCGTTCTTCACCATGAACGGCGTGATCTCGGTGGTGTTCTTCCTTTTTGTGGCGGCCGACCTGGTGTTGCAACCGGGACGGCCTTGAGCCGCGAGCAAACGCCGCTCCGGCAGAACGCAACAGGGTTTCGCACGGTGGAGCAGGCCGGAAAAATTGGCTGACAGGCTATGAAACAGGTGCGTCATGATACGTCATCCCTTTAGATAGTCTTGACTAGTTGGTCGCCCGCGTCTAAGGATGCCCGCACAGGAGGTGAACGATGAGGAGAAACATTCTCGGAATCGCCGTTTTGTGTGTTCTTCTTACGGTGGGCGCTGAGGCGAACACGTGTGGACACGCTGACGATGTCTTTTATAACGACTGCAACAGCTGCGGTGGTGGGTCGCCCGACAGCCCCTCTGTCTCGGGGCATTGTTGCGAGTGGTTCCCGCAGATGGACTGTTGTGGAGTGTGGATCGAGAAAGTTGGTGATGGTGTTTGCCACATTGCTGAACTGAGGTCACCGGAGACAAGAGCGCAGGTCCTCTTAGCCGCTGAGCAGTCTGACCTACTCTTGCCCGACTGCAACGGTGCATTTGTTCCGGCAGAGTGGCTGCTCGCGAAGGAATTCAAAGCGCTAAGACTTCATCGTAGCACTCCGTCGCGTCTGATGCCGAGTGCGAGGAAGCGGTCGTGATTGGCTCAGCCCTCGTTCTCGCATTGGCGACAGTCCTCGGCTCGACGCAACTCAAAACTGCGGCGGAGTCCGTGCCGACTGTAGAACTCGGTGTCACTAAGAGGACAAAGATAAGGCTTAATGCGACTGGGGTCTTGCTGGGGCTACCCGTTCAGTGTGACGGCGAGGGGCGGATTTTAGGGCGACCAATGGGTACTGCCGCGCAAGGCGATGCCGTATTGGTCGAAGCGAGTGGCAAGGAACCAGTAGCCTTTTCAGTCTCCCGAATCAACGACGTCGAGGAACCACGGTTTGGCCGATTCTTCATTGGGGGGAATCGTGTGTATCTGCTTGTATCGGGTACGGAGAACGGTCAACGCAAACAAGCTACGATACGGGCACCGGACGGCTCGGTCTCAGTCGCAGCTGAGACTTTGGGCAGGCAACGTCAATATATTGCTCAATTTGACCTAGACGGAAACTATCTCCGGAGCGTCAAGCTCGATCTTCCTTTTCGAGTTACGCAAATAGCTGCTTTTGATGACGGTACCTTTGTGGCGGCTGGGTTCGATGAGGAGCGGCATGCAGCGACGACCGCGCTGCTGGACTCATCCGGCCAGTTTCTTCACTCTGTTGAGATGGAGTCGGACGTAAGGATGGAAGACGGCTGGCTCAAGGAGCGCGCCGATACGGCTGGAGTGTCGCCTGAAGTAGCGTTTGAGAGGGCAGTGATGGCGTCGGAGTTCATCCCGGACGGAAACTCCATTTTGCTCTTTCGCCGCAGGCAGCCCGTTCCCGTATTTGCGGTGCAGAGGACGGCGCAGGCGACGGCGAGACGCCTTGGCCTGCCGGAGGGGTGGTTGGCGCTGACGCTGAAGTCAGGAAAGGATGGCTGGCTTGTATCGGCGACGAAGCAAGCCAGCGACGGTGCTGGCCAAGACCTCACCCTGTTTCTCGTTAGCCGGACGGACGGCTCGGTTATTCGCCGATACAAATACCCGCCGACTGTCGGTGTTGGGTTGGCGTGCTTCGACAACGAGGTGATGACCTTTGTCCGGCGCGATCCGATTAATGGATTCGAGCTCGTAGAACTCGCACCAGAGCTCAAGGGTTCTCCGGCAGAGGCAAGATAGGAGCGCCGGTTTTAGACTGCCCGGTCGCCCAAGAGGCAGGTCAGCCATAACAAGCACCGGCGACGCCCCTTACCACTGGCCACGCGCGCTTTCGCGCCTGTATCATCAAACGTGATGCGCTCCGCCGCCAGGCATGCATTCCAGACCAGCGACCCGGCGCTGACGCCCATTGCCGGCAAAGTCCTCGCCGGCGAGCGGCTGTCGGCCGACGACGCGCTGGTGCTGTATCGCTCCGGCGACGTGCTGGCGATTGGCTGGCTGGCCAACCACGTCCGCGAGCGGATGCATGGCGACCGCACGTACTTCAACGTCAACCGGCACATCAATCCCACGAATGTGTGCGTGGCGGCGTGCCGGCTGTGCGCCTTCGGCCGCAAGAAGGACGCGCCCGGCGCCTACACCATGGCGCTGGAAGAAGCGTTCCAGACGGCCGCCTCGGGATACAGCGAGGCGGTCACCGAGTTTCACATTGTCGGCGGCCTGCACGCCGACCTGCCGTTCCAGTATTTCCTCGACCTGATCTCCGGGTTGAAGGAGCGTTTTCCGGGCGTCCACCTGAAAGCGTTCACCATGGTGGAGATCGGCTTCTTCGCCAAGCTCTACAAGATGAGCGAGCGCGACGTGCTGCTGCAGCTCAAGGCCGCCGGCCTCGATTCGCTGCCCGGCGGCGGCGCGGAAATTTTTGCCGACCGCGTGCGCCACATCATTTGCGATCACAAGATTGACGGCGACCAGTGGCTGGCCACGGCCAAGCTGGCGCACGAGCTGGGGCTGAAGTCGAACGCCACCATGCTCTACGGCCACGTGGAGAACGACGAAGACCGCGTGGACCATCTGCTCAAGCTGCGCGCGCTGCAGGACCAGACCCACGGCTTCCAGACGTTCATCCCGCTGGCCTTCCACCCCGAGAACACCGCGCTCCGCCATCTGCCGAAAACGACCGGCTTCGACGACATCAAGAACATCGCCGTGGGCCGCCTGGTGCTCGACAATTTCCCGCACATCAAGGCCTACTGGCAGATGATGTCGGCCAAGGTGGCGCAGATCTCGCTGCGCTTCGGCGCCGACGACCTCGACGGCACCGTGATCGAAGAGAAGATCTACCACGACGCCGGCGCCACCACCCCGCAAGGCCTCCGCCGCCAGGAGCTGGAGCGCCTCATCCGCGAAGCCGGACGCGATCCGGTCGAGCGCGACACGCTGTATCGGCCGGTCACGCGGACGGAGACGACGGTCAGCATCGGCGTGTAACGCGTTTGCCGAATTGCCGAACGGCGGAACTCCCGAAGTTAGAACCTCAAAAGTGTCCTAGCCGTCACCAATTCCTTGAAGGAGGTTGAATTTCAATTCGGCAATTCGGCAGTTCCGCAGTTCCGCAATCAGAGGCACTCTCCAAGCTTCCTCTTCAGAAACCTCCTCTCCGGCTCCGAGCACGGCAGCTCCAGTGCACGCCGATACGACTCCGCGGCAGCGGCGCGGTCGCCGGCGTCGAGCAGCAGGCGCGCGCGCACGGAAAAAAACAGGTAGTACTTGTTCATCCATGGTGAGGTGCCGAGGGGTTCGAGTTCCGTCAGCGCCGCGCGCGGGCCGCGGACTTTGCTGACGGCCACGGCGCGGTTCAGCGCGACCACCGGCGACGGATTCAGCGCGAGGAGCTGGTCGTAGAGCGCCAGGATCGCCTTCCAGTCAGTGGCACTCGGGTCCTTGGCGCGGGCGTGGACGGACGCGATCGCTGCCTGCACGTGGTACTCGGAAATCACATCGCCGGCTGCGCACTGAGTGAAGTGGTGGAAACCGAGCGAGACCAGGCGCTCGTCCCAGCGGGCGCGGTCCTGGTCATCGAGCAGGACCAGGTCGCCGCGCTCGTCGGTGCGCGCGGGCAGGCGCGCGGCCTGGAAGGCCATGAGCGCGACCAGCGCGTGCGCCGTGGGCGGTCCCAGCGCGGACGCCGCCACCAGCCGGCCAAGCCGTAGCGCTTCGCGGCAGAGATCCTGTCGCACCAGGTCTTCGCCCTCGTGCGCGGCGTAGCCCTCGTTGAACATCAGGTAGATCACTTCCAGTACCGAATCGAGGCGCTCGGCGAGTTCCGGGCCGCGTGGCAGCTCGAAGCTGAGCTGAAGCTGCTTGATCTGCTTCTTGGCGCGCACCAGGCGCTGCGCGATGGTGGGTTCTTCGGCGAGGAACGCGCGCGCCACCTCGCGCACGCTGAAGCCGCCCACGGTTTTCAGGCTGAGGGCGACGCGGGCGTCGCGCGGCAGCGCGGGATGGCAGCACATGAAGACCATGCGCAGCTCATCGTCGCGAAGGTCGGTGCTCATAGCGGGCTCGCTGCGCGACTTGCTCCGCTCGAGTTCGGCGGCAATGGCCGCAGACTTCTGGGCGAAGACCGAGTTGCGCCGCACGACGTCGAGCGCGGCGTTGCGCGCGGCCTGGAAGAGCCATCCGGCGGGATTTTCCGGGATGCCGCTGTAAGGCCACTTCTGCAGCGCCTTGAGCAGCGCCTCCTGCACCACTTCTTCGGCCAGTTCCAGGTGCTCGGGGCCGAGAAGCCGTGTGAGGTAGGCGACCATCTGTCCCGCGCGGCTCCGAAACAGATGGTCCACCATGCCGGCGACCTGGGGCTCGGAGCCCGCGGTCGCGGGTCGGGCATTGCTCAGGGCCGCCGCTTCGCCTGCGAGATCCATCAGCCTCCCAGGTTGTCCACCTCGCGGACTTCGATGGTGCCGCCGAAGCCGAGGTGCGGATGGTCCTTGGAGCGTTCCACCGCCTGGTTGTAGTCGGAGGCCTCAATCAGGTAGTAGCCGCCGAGCACTTCCTTGGTCTCGCTGTAGGGACCGTCGGTGACGCGGGCGTTGGTCTTGCCGCGAAGCACCTTGCCCACGTCGTTGGTGAGTTTGTGGCTGCCTTTCAGGAAGCCGGACTGGCTGGCCTTCATGCCCCAGGCCACGTATTTCTCGATGGCCTTCTGCATTTCTTCCGGGCTGAACTTCATCCAGTCGGCCGGGTTGGCGTAGAGCAATAGAAGATATTGCGCCATCAGTTTTTCTCTCCTTGATTATCGGACGCGAGTGTACGTCACGTCTTCGGTGAACTTGGTTTTGCCGGCCTCGACGAACTGCCAGTTGCTGGAGAAGTGGTCGGGGTCGGTGAATTTGAATCTGGCGGTGTGCATGTGTCCGGCGCCGGGGGCGATGTTGGAGCCGCCGGCGAAGTCGAACGCCAGGTCGCCGGTTGCGGGCGAGAAGCGGCGCGCCGTCATGCGCGGCTGGTTGCCGGCCATGCAGTAGTGCGTGAGCACCAGGTTGCCGTTTTCCAGCGTGTACATGGTCACCATCTCCTGCTCGGGATGGTTCACGAAGTTGAAGCGTTCGAGCACAGCCGACCCGCTGGCGATCACCTTGTAGCTGATGGTGGCGTCGCCCTGCGGCGTGCCCTTGCTCTCCCAGTTGCCTTCCAACGACTTGATGCGCTGGAAGGCCGCGGTGGCCGCGTCCTTGCTCAGGGCGGGCTTTTCCGCTGCCATCGCGCAGACCGGCAGCAGAAGCGCAATTGCCGCCGGAATCCAATGCTTTCTCATCGTCCTCTCCCGGGGAGCTGCCCTTCGGAAGCAGGCGCTCCGTTCCTTTCGCCCGGTAAACGAAGGAAAGACGTGGGAATCGACACGACGGCTCAACTTTATTTGGGGATTAAGACGTGCGCTGGGTGTCCGCCAGGTGCCTGCAGAGGAACAAATGCCGGCCCTCGCTCCGGGGTCGTGGCGGACCCTGGACTGCGTGGCGCGGACGCCCTCGTCGGCGCCCACCCGGCTTGAAGACGGACCCTGACAGCGACCGGCGCCGGTTGCCGCGCCTTCGGCGCCCGACAGAACCGCTGTTCGTCACATTTCACACACTCGGATGTGCGGAGCTTCCCCCGGATGCTCGCGACGTGCGCTCCAATGCGTCCTGCGCGAGCACGCCTTCAGGGTGCATCTGCACGCTGCGGTGGTGATGCGGGAGCATTTGCATCTTCTCTTCAGTCCGCAGCGGAATGCTGACGGGAACGCCCACAGCCTGCGAACGATCATGCAGGCCATCCCGAGCGTCTCGGCCCGCCAGGAGGATGCCTTGGCAAGGCAAATCGTGAGCTGCTGCGGGCTGGAAAATGCAACCGTTGTTCACGCTTGCGCTTCTATGGACAAGACGGATGTACAATCCCTGCAACTTCCGTCCCCGGAGTCGGCTGTTTTGCTCCTGGGGACGGCTGCCACGCGGAACTGGCGGGATCTCTTGTTTCCCCCGAGGCTCCCATGAACGTGCATATCAGCTACAAGGTCCCGAAGTCGCCCGACATCGAGCACGTCTTCCGTCAAAACATCGAGAAGTTGCGGCGTCGCTTGCAGGTGTTCAAGCCTGAGCTGGTGCATCTGCATGCGGTGCTGGAACAGAGCTCGGCGCGCGAAGGGTTCGTGGTGTCGCTGAATCTGCGTTTGCCTTCCGGGCAGATGGCCGCCCGGGAAGCGGCGAACGGCGCGGTGCCGGTGATCAAGTCGGGATTCGAGCACCTGCTCGACGAGGTCTCGAAGCACAAGGACTTGCTGCGCAGCGAGCAGAAGTGGGTTCGCCGGCGGCGCGTGGGCCGCGCGCTCTCGCCGCAGGTGCCGTTCGAACAGACGCTGGCGGCGGTCCATCCGCCGCAAGCCACGGTGGAAGACATCAGCTCGTGGCTGAACACGAATCTGCCGCGGCTGCGGCGTTACCTGGAGCGCGAACTGCGCTTCCGGCGCAACAGCGGCCAATGGGTGCCGCTGGACGTCACGCCGGCGGAGGTCCTGGACCAGCTCGTCGCCATGGCCCTCGACGATCGGCATCGTCCCGAGGCGCTGGCGCTGGAGCCCTGGCTGTTCCGGCTGGCGCAGAAGGCGATTGCCGAAGTGGTGCGCGGCGCGCATGAGCCCGCCGAGACCATTCCGTTGGAGGAGTCGGCGCGCCGGCAGAACGTGAACGGCAGCGACGAGCCGCACCTGCAGTTCCATCAGCCCGATGAGCGGCTGACGCGCGAAGATGTGATTCCCAACGGCGGCGCCAGTCCGGAGCAGATCGCCGCCTCCGACGAAATCATTGACCAGATCGAGGCGGCGCTGAAGGATGCTTCGCCCCTGGAACGCAACGCCTTTATCCTGTTCGCCATCGAAGGCTTCACGCCGGAAGAGATTGCCTCCATCAGCGACCACAAGGTCGAGGAAGTGAAGGCATCGGTTGAGTCCGCCCGCGAGAGGCTGCGAAAATCGGTGGTGAACGCCAGCAGCAAGTTCATCAGCAAGCTGCTCGAACACTCACGCATCGCCTGATTTCCCCAACAGGAGCCGGCCGCATGATGACGCGCGAAGAGCTTCGTACGTTGGCTGCTTTTGAGTCGCCGGAACACGGCGCCATTTCCTTCTACTTCCAGCCGTGGAAGCCGCGCGACCAGTCGCATCGCGACGAGAGCATCCTCGTCCGCGACCTGGTGCGCGCCGCCGAGCGGAGTGCGGACGGCCGCAAATCGCCGTCACGCGCCGACTTCGACCGGATCATGGCGCTTTCCGAGACACTGAAAAGCAATCACTCGCAGGCCAAGGCGGTGTTTGCCTGCGAGAGGGCGGGCCTTTGGCGTGAACTGGATTTGCCGGCCCGCCTGCCCCGCACGGAACTGTTCGTGAACCGGCGGCTGCATCTTCGTCCGCTGGCGGCGCTGCTCGACTCGGTGCCCCGGGCGGCGGTGGCGATCGTGGACCGCAAGCGCGCTCGCCTTTTCGACTTCTGCATGGACGAGATTACCGAGTTCGCTGATTTCCAGAGTGACATGCCGCGAATGGGCCGCAGCAGCTACGGCTACCAGGGCTACAACGCCGGGCACGTGGAGCGGCACGCCGAATATCACGCGATGCAGCACTTCAAGTACGTGGCCGACCGCTTGCTCGAGCGCTACGGCAACGGCAACGGCTTCGAGAAGCTGATCGTGGGATGCCGCGACGAAGTGTGGCCTGAGATCGAGGCCCAGCTCCATCCTTACCTGCGGAATGCGCTGGTGGGCCGGTTCTCGATGGACGTGGCTACGGCCGTGACCGAAGACGTCCGGCGGCAGGCGGCGCGCATCCTGGAAGCTGACCTGGCAAACCATCGCAGCGGGCTGGTGCGCGAGGTGCTCGGGCAGGCGCGGCGCAACGGCGCCGGCTCGGTCGGCCTGCGGCACGTGCTGGCGTCGCTGGAGCGCGCCGAGGTGCAGGCGCTGCTGGTTGGGTCGCGCTTCACGGCGGCGGCGGTGGAGTGCTCCAACTGCGGCCACGTGGACACGCGCATGGTGCGCGAATGCGCCGTCTGCGCGCATCCCACGCGCGAACTCGACGACGTGGTCGACGCCCTGGTGTCCCTGGCGCTGCGCAACAGCGCCGAGATTCTCTACGTGAGTGACGACGCCGAATTTGAGCGCGCCGGAAACGTTGGCGCGCTGCTCCGCTTCCGCGCCGACCAGAGGACTGCCGACAAGGTGGCAAGTTAGTTGATTCTCATGCTGGGCGAGGCCCGCGTCTTCCTGCGGGCCGAGCCGAAGCATCCCTGCTCCACCTGCTCTGCGGGGCACGGCAGGGGGTCCTTCGACTCGCCCGCGCGGAGCCCGCTGGCTTCGTTCAGGATGACTTCCCAAGGGATTTTCGTCCGTTCCCCCTCGCCCTCCTCCGGGTGTTATGCTTTCCAGTTTTCCTGGAGCAGAACTCATGAAATTTTCTCGCCGCGATTTTATCGGCAGCGCTGCCCTCGGCTCAGCTTCGCTCGCGTTCGGACTGGAGGCGCAGGAACGCAAAGAAACCGACCACAAGCCGGCGCAGTCGAAGACCGAGGCCGTTGCGCCGTCGGGGAAGCGTCCGGTGGTGATCTGCGCCAACAACGGGCGCAACTACATCGAGCGCGGATACGAGATCGTGAGCAAGGGCGGCGACACCCTCGAAGCGGTCATGTCCGTCATCCGCGGCCCGGAAGACGACCCCAACGACACCAGTGTGGGCCTGGGCGGGCTTCCGAATGAAGAAGGCGTGGTGGAGCTGGATTCATGCTGCATGCACGGGCCTACTCGGCGTGCCGGCTCGGTCGGCGGCGTGCGCAACATCAAGAACGTCTCCCTGCTCGCCAAGGCCGTGATGGAGCACACCGGCCACGTGATGCTCGTGGGAGAAGGCGCCGAGCGCTTCGCGTACGCCATGGGCTTTCCCAAGGAGAACTTGCTGACCGAACACTCGCGCAAGGTCTGGCTGCTGTGGAAGGAGATGCGCTCGAACCAGGACTGGTGGGGTCCGGGCATTGCCGATCCCAATTGGAAGCCGCCCACCACGCCGCCCGCGGCGCCAGCGTCGGAGCAGTGGCGCGAGCGCATAAAGAAGATGGAAGAGATGGCGGCCGGCCTGGGCATCGCGCCGGAACTGCGCTTGGCGGCAATCGAGGCGGTGCTCTATCCGCCGCACGGAACGATCAATTGTTCGGTCGTCAACGAAAAGGGCGAGATGAGCAGCGCCACCACCACCAGCGGCCTGGCGTGGAAGCTGCCGGGGCGCTGCGGCGATTCGCCGATCCTCGGCGCCGGCTGCTGGTGCGACCAGGACGTGGGCTCGGCGGGCGCGACCGGCAGCGGGGAAGAGAACATCAAGGTGGCGGGCGCGCACACCATCGTGGAGAACATGCGCCACGGCATGTCGCCGCGCGAGGCCGGCCTGGACGCGCTCAAGCGCATTGCCCGCAATCACAACAACGACATGACCCGGCTGCGCTATCTCGACATGGTGTACTACATCCTGCGCAAGGACGGCGCGTACGCGGGCGTCTCGCTGTGGAGCGGCAGCGCGGAGCGTCCGCGGCGCTTTGCCGTGCACGACGGCACGGCGCGGTCGGAAGACTGCGTGCCGCTGTTCCAGGGCGCGCCCATCGCCTGGCCGCCCACGCCGAGGCTGCCGAAAGAGAGCTAGCTGCTGCGTCCTCCATTTGGTCCGCAAGGATGTTCCAAGGCTGAATGCTGATTGCTGGGTGCTGATTGCTGCGCTACAGCTCCCGCCGTCCCTCGATCGCCTTCTGCATGGTGACTTCGTCGGTGTACTCGATGTCGGCGCCGGCGGGGATGCCGGTGGCGATCCGCGTGATGCGCACGCCGGAGCGCTTGAGCAGCTTGGAAAGATAAACGGCGGTCGCCTCGCCTTCGACGGTTGGGTTCGTGGCCAGGATCACCTCGTCAACGTCGCCTGATTCAATGCGGCGCACCAGCGCCGACGTCCGCAACTGCTCCGGGCCGACGCCCTGCAGCGGCGAGATGGCTCCGTGCAGCACGTGATAGACGCCGTTGTAGTGCCGCGTCTTTTCAACCGACGCAATATTGGTGGGCTCTTCGACCACGCACACCACGCGCTGGTTGCGCGTGGCCGAGCTGCAGTACACGCACGGGTCCACGTCGGTGATGTTGTTGCACTGCGAGCACAGGTGCAGGCGCGCCTTCACGTCGCGGATGGCGCCGGCGAGGGCCTCGGCGTCGTCGGCGTTGGAGCGCAGGATGTGGAAGGCCAGCCGCTGCGCGCTCTTTCCACCCACGCCGGGCAGCTTCTTCAGCTCGTCAATCAGGCGAGCCATGGGCTCGGCAAATTTGCTCATGGAATCGGGTAAGTGCGTAATCGGGTAATCGGGTAAATGGAAACAACGACGGTTGAATTTACCCGATTACCGGATTTCTCAATGTCCCGATTGTCCGAACATTCCTCCCAGTCCGCCCAGCATTCCACCGAGCGAACTCTGCAATTCCTGCTCGACCTTGCGACCGGCCTCGTTGACGGCGGCCATGACCAGGTCCTGGAGCATCTCGACGTCGCCCGACTTCACCGCCTCGGGCTCGATGCGCACTTCCAGCACCCGCTTCTGTCCGTTCATCTTCACCGTGACGCTGCCGCCGCCGGAGGACGCTTCGACCACTGTCTCGGCCATGCGCTTCTGCAGCGATTCATACTGCTGCTTGGCCTGCGCCATCAGGTCGCGGAGCTGATTGGGGTTGAAGCCCATAAAAACGGTTTCGAGTTTCCAGTTTCCGGTTTCTGGTTTTTGTGATGCCGATTTGCATCGTCACGCCAGACGTCGCCGGGGCGTCCGCGCAAAAAACTGGAAACGAGAAACGAGAAACTATTTCTTCTGATCAATCACCGTCCGTATCTCGGCCCCGAACTTCTCCTGCAGGCGCCGGACCACCGGGTCGTCGGCGGCGCGGGCGCGGGCGCTGCCGATGGATGCGGTGCGAGGCGCTTGGGCGCCGCCACTCGCGCCGTTGGGCGCGGCGCCGGGGACGACTTTGATCGTGAGTGCGCGACCGGCAGCGGCCTGCGCAGCGATGTTCACCACGCGACGCGCGTCGGCGCCCATCACCATGTCAATCATCGCTGCCGATTGCGACACCTTGATGACGAGGTCGTTGCCCTCGAGGCTCCACTGGCCGTCCTCGAGAAAACTGGCGGTTGCGCCCTGGCTGCCGGCTTCGAGATCGCCGAGGACGCGCGCGCGAAGAGCATCGATGCTGACGCGGGACGCGGGCGCCGGCAGAAGCGACGCTTCGACGCGTGCTTCCCGGGCCGGCTCGGCTACGGAAACGGCGCGTACTGCCGTAAGGCCGGCCGGCTGCGCACCCGACGCCGCAAGCGACAGCGCCGACGTCCCATCGCTCATCTCCCGGCGAAACGGATTGGGCGGCTCCGGCGCGTCGCCGCTCTTGCGCGCCCGATCGGCCTGGAAGGGCGACGAGCCCCCGCGCTGCGGCCCTGCCGGTTCGCTCGCGCCGCGCCCAGCGGAGGGCCTTGGTCCGCCAGGACGCGGAGGGACCGCCGCCGCGCGCGCACTCTCTCCCCCGGCCTGGCTGAGCAACTCTTCGACGGGCAGCAGCCGTTGCGCATGCACGAGCTTCAGCAGCCCGAGTTCGAGGTGAAAGCGCTGCTCCTGCTTCCAGCCGAGTTCGCTGTGCGTGCGCAGCATGATTTGCAGAAAGCGGGTCAGGTCTTCTTCGCTGAACTGTTCGGCCACACGCGCCACTCGCGCGCGTTCATCGGCAGAAATCTGCAGCAGCGGCGATTCGGCGCCGGCGACCTTGGCCACCACCGCGTTGCGCAGGAAGCGGACCAGTTGGCGCGCGAAGTGCGCCGGGCTCTCGCCCTCGGTAACGAGGCGATCGACCAGGCGGAGCACGTCTTCGCTGGAGTTGCGCGCCACCGCGCCGAGCATCTCCTCGAGCGTCTCGGAGGGGACCGCGCCGGCCAGCCGGCGCACGGTCTCCGCGGTGATCTTGCCGGTGGACGAGGCGATGGCCTGGTCCATGATGCTGAGCGCGTCGCGCAGGGAGCCGTCGCCGGCCTCGGCGAGCATGGCGAGGGCGGCGTCGTCAGCCGAGATTGTTTCGCGTCCGGCGATGTCGCGCAACTGGCGCACGATTTCGTCGAACTTCACGGCGTGGAAGCTGAAGTTCTGCGTGCGCGAGCGGATGGTCTGGGGAATGTCTTCCGGCTGCGTGGTGGCCATCATGAAGACAATGTGGCCGGGCGGCTCCTCGAGCGTTTTCAGCAACGCGTTGAAGGCGGCGTCGGTGATCTGGTGCGCCTCGTCGAGGATGTAGACCTTGTAGCGGTCGCGCGCCGGGCGGTATCGGGCCGCGTCCCGCAGCTCGCGGATTTCGTCGATGCCGCGGTTGGTGGCGGCGTCGATTTCGATCACGTCCACCGAACGGCTTTCGCGGATCTCGACGCACGATTCGCACTCGCCGCAAGGCTCCGGGACTGGTTTGTCACTCGACCGGCAGTTCAGCGCCATCGCCAAAATGCGCGCCACCGTCGTCTTGCCGATGCCGCGATGTCCGCTGAAGATATAGCCGTGCGCGATGCGCTGCTGGGTGAGCGCGTTCCTGAGCGTCTGGGTGACGTGCGGCTGGCCGATGACGTCGGCAAATTTCTGTGGGCGGTACTTCCGGGCCAGCACCTGGTAGCTCATCGAAGGAAACTTGATTATAAGCGCTTCACCGCAGCGACGCAGAGGGCGCCGGGGAATTCGCCCCTGGCATGTGGCGCTTGGCATCTGGCGCCGGGGTTGCATTTATGCGGCGCAAAGCATTATCGTTTTGCGCTCGAAAACGCGGCGGTCGAGGTGTCTGCCGCCAGGGAGGTCGCTATGCCATTGAAGCTCAGCAGCCGTTCGGTCCGGGGCGTGATTGTGGTGGACTGTGCCGGCCGGATCGTTTTTGGCGACGAGGCGGCCATCCTGCGCGAAGAGCTGAAGAAGCTGCTCCAGCACAACCGCTCGATCGTGCTCAACCTCAGCAACGTCGGCTACATCGATAGCGGCGGACTGGGCACCCTGGTGGGAATCTACACTTCGGCGCGCAACCTGGGCGGACAGATCAAGCTGGCCGGGCTGAACAGCCGCGTGATCGACCTGCTCCAGATCACCAAGCTGGTGACGGTGTTTGAAACCTTCAAGACCGTCGACCAGGCCACCGATTCCTTCAGCGGCGCTGCCGGCGCGGCTTAGCCTTCTCCACGCAGCCTGGCGTAAATCTTCACGTCGAGCGATTTGCCGTTCTTGTACATCCGCGAGCGCAGCACTGCCTCGAAGCGCATGCCGATTTTCAGCAGCACCTTTTCCGACGCCGTGTTTTCCACCGCGCAGTGCGCTTCCACGCGCTGCATCCCCAGCGGCCCCAGGCCGAACTCGAGCACGGCGCGCGCGGCCTCGGTGCCGAACCCCTGTCCCCACTGATCGCGCGCCAGGAAGTATCCCATGGCGGCGTAGCGATGCGCGCGGTTCACGTCGCCGAAGCCGCAGGTGCCGATCACCACATGATTGTCACGGCGCTCGATGATCCACGGGCCCAGGCCGAACTCCGCGTATTGCTTGAAGCAGTTGTCCACGAACTCCTGCGTGTCGGAGAGCGTCTGGTGCGCGTCCCAGCCGCCGTAGCGCGTGACGTCGGGGTCTTTGGCCCAGGCGAAGATCGCGTCAACGTCGGCGCCCTTGGCCCGGCGCAGGAGGAGGCGCGGCGTCTCCAGGGAGAACATCGGGTACAGGCCGCTGGTGACGATGTCGTTCATGGACGCGCCGGCGTGCCATTGCCCTGCGAGGCCGGCGCCTTGGCCGCCGGTTTGGCGGCTACCTTTTCGCCTGGGCGAGCGACGGCGGCCATCTCGCGGCCAATCTGCTCGGTCAGCCCGTCGCGGTACAGGTCAAAGTGCGAGCGCCCGGCGAGGAACGTGAAGTCGGCGCGGATGCCGGCTTCTTTGAATGTCTGCTCCAGCAGGCGCGCCGATTCGTCGAGATGAAACGTGTCGGCGGTGCCGACGGTGAGGTGAATCTTGCCGTCGAGCAGCGGCTTGAGCCTGGCCGCGTTCTTGCGCACAATTTCGGCGATGTCGTACTTCTCCCACGCCTCGGCGACGGCGCGATTGATGATGCCGGTGTCGCGGTCGAAAAGCGGCGCTGGCCGCCCGTCGCCGCCGCGCGGGCTGAAGACCCAGTCGAACGACGAAATCTGGCCGCCGTAGTCGCCGAGCACGGCCTCCTGGCGGGCGTACTCCTCAAAGCTCATCACTTCTTCGCCGTTCATCCGCACCAGCTGATACGGCGTGCCGTCCGGCTTGCGATAAATGTTCGTCGCCTTGCGCAGGTCGGGACCGGTGAAGTTGCGGAAGTCCGAGGGATCAGGCGACGTGGGCCAGCTCCCGCCGAACACCTGCGGATACGTCACCTGGAGCCACAGCACGGCCCATCCGCCGGAGGAGTGTCCGGTCAGCAGGCGGCCTGAGGGCCTGGCGTCCATGCGATAGGTTTTTTCCAGGTGCGGAATCAGCTCGCTGGTGAGCGCCTTGCCCCACGGGCCGTTGTTCACCGAGTCGGCAAACTCGTGCGTTCCTCCGGAACAGGATTCGTCCAGCAGGACATAGATCATCTCCGGCAGCTTGCCCTCGCTCATCAGCCGCTGATAGCTGGCGGCGACCCGCGGAAAGTAGCGCAGTTCGGCGCCGAAGCCGTGCGTCCAGTACACGGTGGGATAATGCCGCGTCAGCGACGACTCGTAGCCGGGCGGCAGGACCACGAGCCCGCGCATGTGGATGGGGCGTCCCCAGAACGCACTCAGCGATGGGCTCACGAAGTCTACCAGTTCGGTTCCAGGCAGCGGCTTGATCGGCTCTTCCGGATACCGCTGGGTGAGCGTGAGCGCCACGGTGCCGCCCGCGGGAGTAAACCCGGGCAGCGGCACGACCACGCTGCGCAAATCGCCGGGATGCGCGCCGTTGTAGGCGTAGTGGTGGTTCACGTCCAGCAGCGCCATGGCCTGGTAGTCGCCCGGGGGCGCGGTGTTCAGCGGAGCGGGGAAAGCGGGAGCGTTGGGCCCGATCTCGATTTCCTGGCCGGGCGAGAGCCGCACTTCCTGCGAGGTGATCCAGACGGACTTCGCTTCTTTACCTTCCTCCTGGCTGAGTTCCTTCCGCGGCTCTTTCTGGCTGGAAAGAAACACGATCAGCCGGCCGGATGCGTCGTCTCTTGCCAGTTCCGGCGAGAGCCGCACGCGAAGGTGGATCGGCGGGGGCGCGGTCTGCGCGCAACACACTGCCGCCAGAGCAACCGCGGCAAGAAATGACCCGGCGGTTTTCCGCAGGTCCCGCGGCGAGCAAGAGAACAGGCGTAAGTTCATTCGTAACCCCAATCGTCAAATTTGAAGTTCTTACTCTACCAAAGCGCCACATTCCGGCTTTGCGGCGGGCCGGTGTTGTGTTACACCTCC
The DNA here is from genome assembly GCA_035651995.1 of Terriglobales bacterium. Lineage (NCBI taxonomy): Bacteria > Pseudomonadati > Acidobacteriota > Terriglobia > Terriglobales > Terriglobales bacterium. Next base: position 109,734 of record DASRER010000043.1, read on the forward strand.
ATGTCCCAAAACCCAGGCCAGGAGCCGCTTCCGTGCGAACCCGCGTGTTGTTGTGTTTCGTCGTTCTCGCCAGTCTCACCGTGGCTGCACAGTCCAAACGCAAGATTATCATCGACCAGGACGCGCGCGGCCCCGCCACCACCGACCAGAACGCCATCCTGCTGCTGCTGCAGTCGCCGCAGGTCGATCCGCTCGGCATCACGATTGTGAGCGGCGATCAATGGCGCGACGAAGAAGTGGCGCACACGCTCCGCATGCTGGAGCTGACCGAGCATCGCGGCGTGAAGGTATATCCCGGTGCGGTGTTTCCTCTCATCAACAGCAGGGAAGAGATTGCGCGCTGGTCCAGGCTTTACGGGCGAGTGGGATACCAGGGCGCGTGGAACGAGCGCGGCACCACGCAGCGGGTGCGCACCCCGTATCACGAGCCGTTTGTCGTGCCCGATCTGCCCGAGGGCAATCCGGCGCTGAAACCGGAGACGGAAGACGCGGCGCACTTCATCATTCGCATGCTGCGCCAGTATCCCGGCGAGGTGACAATCTACGCCGGCGGGCCGCTCACCAACCTGGCGCAGGTGGTGAGCCTCGATCCGAAGGCGCCCGAACTGGCGCAGGAGCTGGTGATCATGGGCGGCAGCGTAGGGCCGGAGAATGCCGACATCGCGCGCAAGACGGCGAATCGCCGCGAGTTCAACTTCTGGTGGGATCCGGAAGCGGTGCACATGGTTTTGCGCGCGCCCTGGAAGAAGATCACGGTCACGACGGTGGACATCTCGGTGAAGACCCGGATGACGCCGGCCATGATCGCCGAGATCGGCAAGTCAGGCACGCCGGCGGGCAAATACATCGGCCAGTACGCCGGCGAAGAGTTGCTGTGGGATGAACTCGCGGCGGCGGCGTGGCTCGACCCTAGCATCATCACCAAGCAGGCGCAGCTCTACATGGACATGGACATCTCCCACACCGCCGGCTACGGCAACACGCTCGTCTGGAACCCGAACGACGCACCCGGGCTCGGCGAGCGGCTGGTGTACGTGCACACCGACCTGGACCTGGAGAAGTTCAACCGGATGGTGGTGGATTTGTTGTCGCGGGGGCCGGGGAAGTAGGCGGAGTTGGACGCTGTTTCGCCGCCGATGATGACCCATTTCGTAGAGACGCGGCTTGCTGTGTCTCGCTGTTGTTTACGCGCGCGGAGACGTTGCACGCAACGTCTCTCCGGGAGGTTAAGCGCTCGCTTCGTTACCCGCTGACCGCCGCGGCAGGCCGGATCGTTTCCTTGCGGACCGTGAGCTTCTCGATGAGGTCGGTGCGGATCGCGTATCCGGCGCCGGCTTCGTTGCTGACGGCGATGAAGCCCTCGGGCGAAACGGTGACCGGCGGCTCGATGATGTCGTCTTTCCAGTAGCGCTTCGAGGCGGAAACGTCGCCGGGCAGCGTGAAGTTCGGCAGCGTGGAAAGGGCCACGTTGTGCGCGCGTCCAATGCCCGACTCCAGCATGCCGCCGCACCACACGGGGACCTGGGCTTTCTGCGCCACGTCGTGGACCGCAATGGCCTCGCTGAATCCGCCCACGCGTCCCACCTTGATGTTGACGATGCGGCAAGCGCCGGCCTCGATGGCGGCTTCGGCGTCGCGCGCGTTGCGAATCGCTTCGTCGAGGCAGATGGCGGTCTGCAGTTGCTTCTGCAGCCGCGAGTGGAAGTAGAAGTCGTCGTTCCACAGCGGCTGCTCGATCATCAGCAGCTTGAACTGGTCGAACTTTTTCAGGTGGTCGGCGTCGGCGAGCGTGTAGGCCGAGTTGGCGTCACAGCTCAGCAGGACCTTCGGCCAGCGCGCGCGCACTTTCTCCAGAATGTTGACGTCCCAGCCCGGTTTTACCTTCAGCTTGATGCGGCGATACCCGGCGGCGAGTTCACCGGCGACCTTGTCGAGCAAGTGCTCGACCGTGTCCTGGATACCAATTGAAACGCCGCACGCGATGGCGCTCTGCGTGCCGCCCAGCAGCTTCCACAGCGGCATCTTCCTGATGCGCGCCTCGGCGTCCCAGAGCGCATTCTCCAGCGCGGCCTTCGCCATGCGGTTGGCGCGGACGCGCGCGAAAACAGCAGGCGCGTCGGCGCCGCGCGCGATTTCTTTCCCGGCGAGCGCGGGCGCAAGATATTTGCTGATGACGTACCACGCCGTGTCGATCGACTCCTCGTTGTAGAACGGGTGTTCACCCGCAACGCACTCGCCCCAGGCGTCGAGCCCCTGACAATGCAGCGTGACCAGCGCAATGCGCCGCTCGGTAGTGCGGCTGAAGCTGGTCTCGAAGAAGTGGACCAGCGGCATGCGGATTTCGCGGAGCGTGATGGCTTCAATCTTCATGCTTCACTCGCATACGACCACGGCTCGTCCCATTTGCCCAGAAGAAATTTCCCGTTTCCCGCCTCGTCGCGCTCGTAGGCCAGCACGCTCAGGCCCCGGGCGAAGGCCTGCTGAAACAGCTCGCGGTTGCGCGTTTGGACCTCCGCCGCTTTGGCGCGCGTTTCGGGAGCGGCCTTCCAGGCGTAGATTTCGGCCGGCACGCTGATCGTCAGTTCGGGCGTGACATTGGGGGCGACGCCCCGATCGAGCACGTCCGAGACGCGGCGTGACTTGAGCCACCACTCGGCCACGAGACGGTCAGTCGGCAGCCCGCCCTGCAGCGCCGACGACGACACGCCGTACTGGTTCATGTTGTAGCGCCGCGCAATCGCGCCCAGGCGCGTTATGTTCAGGTGCGAGTTCTTGATCTCCAGCGGATCGAAGGTCCATTCGATGAGTTCGAAGCCGCGCGGCACGGCGTCATCGCGCTGCGCCAGCTTCATGCGGCGTCCCAGGCCGTGGTTGCGATAGCTTTCGCGCACGGCCAGCATGTGCGAGTGCAGGTAAGGATGCCCGGCGCGCGTACCCGGAATCGAAAGCGCGTAGCCGACCAGTTCCGGGCCGTCGAAGCTGCCGATGATCTGCCCGCCAATTTTTTCCGCGACCACGAACATGCGCAGCGGCACCAGGTCGGCGTCAGAAAAGTTCCACACCTCTTTTTGCAGGCGGACGCAGGCTTCCAGTTCCGCAAAGCCTCGGCAGGGCCGGATGACGACGCTGTCGCCCGTCACTTCGCGCCGTCCTGCGGCGCGTTGGCTTTCTCCAGGCGCTTCGACTGTTGCCATAGCAACTCCATTTCCTCCAGCGTGGCGTCTTCGAGCCTGCGGCCGGCGGCCCGCAGTTGCTGTTCCATCCATTGGAAGCGCTGCTTGAACTTGCGATTGGTCTTCTTCAGCGCCGATTCCGGGTCCAGCGAAAGATATCGCGCCACGTTCACCAGCACAAAGAAAAGATCACCGACTTCGTCTTCCAGGCGCGCGCGCAGGTCGTCGGCGATCGCGGCGCCGCTGGCGCCGGCCACGCCGCGCTGCGCCGGCCGCGGCCCGGGAGCAGGGAAGCGCTTCAGCTCCTCGCGCAGCTCGGCGGTTTCTTCCGCCAGCTTGTCGAACAGGCCTTCGATCTCGGGCCACTCGAAGCCGGCGTGCGCCGCTCGCGAGCTGAGCTTGTGCGCCTCCAGCAGCGCCGGCATGGCATGCGAAACGCCGGCGAGGACCGAATCCTTCTTGTCTTCGGACTTCGCCGCCTTCCCGCCGCCGCCTTCGAGCCGCTTCTTCTTTTCTTCCGCCTTCAGCGCCTCCCAGTTGCGGAGCACGTCGCCCGCGGTTTCCGCTTTAACGTCGCCGAAAACGTGCGGATGCCGATCAACCAGCTTGCCGCTGAGCCGGTCGAGCACGTCGTCAATCGAGAAGTAGCCCGCCTCGCGCGCCATCTCGGAGTAGAAGAGAACTTGCAGCAACAAATCGCCCAGTTCGCCGGTGAGTTCGGGCCAGTCGCGATTGTCAATCGCTTCCAGTACTTCGTAGGTTTCCTCGAGGGTGAACGGCTTGATCGAGTCGAAGGTCTGCTCGCGGTCCCAGGGACATCCGCCGGGCGCGCGCAGCCGGGCCATGATCTGGACAGCGCGCTCGAAGCGATCGCCGGTGGTCGGTTTGGAAGCATCCGACGGCATCCCACTAATGTAACGGACGCAGTCGCTGGTACCAACGCCCGCGGGGCACGGCGTCGCCCGCGGCGCTGGTGTAAAATTTCTGTTTCCGCGCCCGCGTCGCGACCAGACCGTCAGCCGCCCATCACTCGAACCAGGAAGGCGGAACACGCACGATGAATGCCGGCAAGCCCATCTCGGGATACGTGACCTTTGTCCTGCACGCGCACCTGCCCTACGTGGTGCATCACGGCACCTGGCCGCACGGGCAGGACTGGCTGCACGAGGCGGCGGCGGAAACCTATGTGCCGCTGCTGCGCGTGTTCGCGGAGCTGGAAGGGCGCCGCACTCCCCTCAAGTGCAACTTGAACCTTTCGCCGGTCCTGCTGGAGCAGATGGCGCTTCCGGACTTCAAGGCTGGGTTCGAAAGCTACCTGCGCCAGAAAATCGAGGCGGCCCGCAAAGACCGCAGGCACTTCGAAGCCAAGGGCCAGGGACACTTCACAAGGCTGGCGCAGTTCTGGGCCGATTTCTACGAAGGCGTTGCGCGCGACTTCGCCGCGCTGGGCGGCGACCTGATCGCCGGCTTTAAGCGCTACTACGACTCCGGCTCGATCGAGATCATCACCTGCGGCGCCACCCACGGCTATTTCGCGCTGCTCGGCGCCGACGCCTCCATCCGCGCGCAGGTGCGCGTCGGCGTGGAGACCCACCAGCGCTTCTTCGGCCGCAGGCCGCGCGGCATTTGGCTGCCCGAGTGCGCCTACCGGCCCGCGGGACCATGGCGGTATCCGGTGCCGGTGGATGGATTGCGCGGCCCGTTCCAGCGTTCGGGCGTGGAGCAGGTCCTGGCCGAGTACGGCATCGAGTTCTTCTTCGTCGACACGCACCTGGTCGAGAAGAACGTGCGCTTCACGCCGTACGAGGTCCTCGCCGGCGACGTGCCCGTGGCTGTCGAGGAACAGGCGCGCGACGGCGGCCCGTCGGTCTATCTCCCGTACTACGCCGATACGCCCACGCGCGACCGCGCGCGCGTCGCGTTTTTCACCCGCGACGCCCGCACCGGCATTCAGGTGTGGAGCGGCATGCACGGATATCCCGGCGATCCGGTGTATCTGGAATTTCACAAGAAGCACTGGCCGGGCGGCCATCGCTACTGGCAGGTCACGCAGTCGCAGCTCGACCTGGGCGCCAAGACGCCGTACTTTCCCGAGATCGCGCAGCAGCAGACGCAGGTGCACGGCCGCCACTTCGTGGAAACCACGCGCAACGTGCTGGAATACGACGCGCCGCACAGCGAGGGCGTTCCGCCTGTTCTCTGCGCTCCATTCGACGCCGAACTGTTCGGCCACTGGTGGTTCGAAGGCCCGTCGTGGCTGAAGCATGTCGCCATCGAAGCGCACCGGCCGGATTCGGGCATCGAGCTGGTCACCGCGCCCGAGTACCTGGCGCGGCAGAAGCCGGCGGGATTTGTGCCGCTGCCTGAAGGTTCCTGGGGACGCAACGGGACGCACGAAGTCTGGCTGAATCGTGACACCGAGTGGACGTGGAAGCACATCTACCAGGCGGAGCTGGCGGTGCAGCAGTTGGTGCAGAGCGGCCGCTGGCGCGAGTCGGAGGAGGCGCGCCGGCTGGCCACGCAGATTGTCCGCGAGCTGCTGCTGCTGGAGTCGAGCGACTGGCAATTCCTCATCACCACCGAACACGCCCGCGACTACGCCGAGAAGCGCTTCAACGAACACCTCACCGGCTTCAACGAGCTGCTCGGGGGCTGGCGCCAGTTCGAGGCGGCCGGGAAGGTTCCCGAGCAGACGCGTCGCAGGCTGGAAGAGCTGGAGCGCGTGGATTCCGTCTTCCCCGAGATCACGCCTGAGGTCTTCGCCTAGCAAACTTGCTTCCGGCCGCGCGCGCGTAGAAGCTCACCCGAGTACCCGCGCATCTGAATAGAAGATGAACCGCGAATTTTCGCAGCGCCCGCCGCTGGCCGGCCAGTGGTTCGACGTGGCCGTGATCGGCGGCGGCGTCAACGGCGTGGCCATCGCGCGCGAGTGCGCGCGCGCCGGTGCCGCCGTGCTGCTGGCCGAACAGCACGACTTCGCTTCCGGTACCACCAGCCGCTCCACGCGCATCATCCACGGCGGGCTGCGCTACCTGGAGCACGGCGAAATCGGCCTGGTGCGCGAGTCGGTGGCCGAGCGCGAGCGTTTGCTGCGCCAGCGGCCGCACCTGGTGCGCTCGCTCAATTTTCTGCTCGCCATGCCGCCCGGCCGCGGGCGCCGCAGCGCGCTCGGCATCCGTGCTGGGTTGTGGCTTTATCGCAGATTCGGCGACGGCGCGCCGCACCGCGGTCCCGGCGACGGCGAAGCGCGCAGGCGCTTCGAGCAGGCCCTCGACTCGGGCCGGCGGCTGGCTCTGTTCTCCTACGACGACGCACAGTGCGAATTTCCCGAGCGGCTGGTCGCCGAATGGCTGCGCGAGGCGGTCGCGGCGGGCGCGGAGGTCCGCAATCACACGCGCGCGCTGCGTATCCAGACGTCCGGCGGGCGGGTGCAGGGCGTGCTGTTGCGCGACCAACTCAGCGGCGCCGAGTTCGCCATCGAGTGCCGGCTGGTGGTCAACGCCGGCGGTCCGTGGGCCGACCAGGTGGCTGCTGCCGCCGGCCTGCGCCAAGGCGCGCGGCTTGTCGGCGGGACGCGCGGCTCGCACATCGTGCTGGGCCGGCTTCCCGGCGTTTCGTCGTCGGCCATCTACGCGCCGGCCGCCGACGGCCGGCCCGTCTTCATGGTTCCGTGGAACGGCCAGGTGCTGGTGGGCACAACCGATATTCCCGATCAGGGCGACCCCGGGCGCACCCTGCCGACCACCGATGAGATCGCGTATCTGCTGGCCGCGGTGAACGCCATGTTTCCGGCCGCGCGGTTGGGCCTTGCAGACATCGCGTACGCGTTTGCCGGCGTGCGCCCGCTGCCTTATGCGCCGGGCGAGGCGCCGGCGGCAATTTCACGGCGCCACTTTCTCCACAATCACGGCGCCGACGGCGCGGCCGGCATGGTCAGCGTGATCGGCGGCAAGCTCACGACCGCCGCCAGCCTGGCGCGCCAGTGCGCGCGCAAGCTGGGATACGGCGTCGCCGAGCCGGCCGGCGCCGTCGCCATGGCCGACGACGGCCCAGACGCCGCATTGCTGGAGTGGCAGCGCCGCGTAGCTTCCTCGGCGGGCATCGGCAAGCGCACGGCGCACGCGCTGGTGGACTGGCACGGCGAGCACGCGCTCAAGCTGGCGCGCGCAGCGGCGCGCGACGCCCGTCTGCGTGCCCCGTTGTGCGAGCATACGGCGCACATCGCCGTCGAGGCGCTCAGTGCCGTTCAGGATGAATACGCCGCCACGCTGGCCGATGTCCTGCTGCGCCGCGTTCCCGTGGCGCTGCATGCGTCATGGTCGGCCGCGTGCACGCGGACGGCTGCAAATAGCGTGGGCGCCGCACTGGGATGGACCGAACGCCGCCGCGAGGAAGAGATCGAGCGCTTCCAGCAGGAGCGCGCCGCATTCCTGGTGAAGCCCGTCCCCGCGGCGCGCGCCCTAGCGCCAGAGACTGCCTAACAGTTCCGTGTCATCGGAGATGATCGCGTCCACGCCCATCTCGGCGAAGCGCAACATGTCGTCGCGCCGATTCACGGTCCACACAAAAACCTGGCGGCCGCGGGCGTGAAAACGATCGAGCATCGGCCGGTCCAGCAACCTGGCGTTCGGCGCCATTGTTTGGACCGCGGACCCCTCGGCCGCCGCCAGGTGGTCGCGCCGCTCGCTGATGAAACCGAGGGGAAGCTTCGCATCGAGCCGGCGCAGCTCGGTCAGCACGTCCGGCTGAAATGACGTGACCACGTAACCGCGCTCGGGCGGCGCCTCGCGCAGCGCGCGCAACACGCGTTCCTCGCAACCCGCGACCTTGATTTCGATGTCGAGGTACGCGCGCTTGCCATAGCGCGACAGCACGTCTTCCAGGCAGGGAACCATGCAGGCGGCCGCCTCGCATAGCCGGTTGTAGCCGCACTCGGCAATGACCGCGCCCTTCAGCTTGGGATCGTGGCAGAGGACCGCGCGGCCGTCGCGGGTGAAGCGCACATCGAACTCGAACCCGTCGCAGCCGTGCGCCAGCGCGAGGTCGAATGCTTGGAAGGTATTTTCCGGGGCCTGCTTGCGGGCGCCGCGATGTCCGAGCCGCAGCGGGCGAGTGGGCGCGGCGTTCACGCGAGGCTAGTCCAGGTCGAAGTCGCGGATGGGCCGCCCGGTATCGGGCGACTCTTTGGCTTTCTTCAGCGCCTCGCGGAACTTCTTGTCGAGCAGGTCGCCCTTTTGCTTTTCCGCCTCGACCGACTGCCGAAAGATGGAGTCGCGCCGGCTGTCGGCGTCGTGCATGGCGCGCGCCGCGGCGTCGAGGTCGGCAAACGTCTTGGGACGCACGGCCGGCGTGTGCGCGATGACGGCGCGCGTCTCCACATCAATTTTCAGCAAGGCGCCGCATTCCGGGCAGGTGACCTCGAACGTCTCGGCCTGGTGCTTCTTGGACATGAGGAGATGATAGCGCACTGGTGAACGCTCGTGACTATTCCAGCTCGGGGATGAGTATCTCGACGAACTCCCTGGCGCTCACGACCGCGGTCCCACGCCACGAGCGCGGGAAGTGGCGCTTGTTTCCCGTGATCAGAAATTGGGCTCTCGCCTCCTCAGCGCACTCAAGGAATTTATTGTCGTCGAGATCGCCAGCCGCGCTCACTCCTTTGCCCGGAGTGACGCGCCGCCCAGCGCGCACAATCAGTTCAAGCGACAGCTCGACAAGTGACCTGGTTAAACCGAACTTCGGTCTCAACAGGACGTTACGGTATTCGTGCAGAATCGAGTCGGAGTAGCAGGCAAGAATCGTTCCGGCGATGGACATATCCAGAACGAACCGCTCGAATCCGTCAAGGTTCAGGTGGGCGGAAACGACGACGTTGGTGTCAAGAACGACGGCCGGTCTTGGCACGGCTCAGCTTTTCTTCACGCCGGTACGCCCTAATCTCCTTATCGATCTGGCGCATGCTCATTCGTGACCTGCCGGATTTGACCGATGCGGCGCGCAGCGCCGCGAGCGGCTTGCTTTCGGGCGCCATCGTCTTAAGGAAGTCGCGCACGCTCATGATGACAACCTGAGGTTCGCCGCGGCGGTCCACCACAAAACGTTCCTGCCGCTGGCGGGCCCGGCGCATGATCTGCCCGAACTGGGTGCGAGCGGTAAGCGCCGAGATGATCTTGGGGGCGAGCGGTGTGTCTTTGGTCGCCATGACGTTGAACTAATTAATTAGTTCGAGGAGATTCTAGCACCACACGCACTACAAATACACCACCTGATGGTCCGGGCACTGCGGCCTGGCCACGTCCAGCAGCGCATCGAGCACGTCGGGGCCGTAACGCGCCACGAACGACACGCCTGCAACCACGCGCTCCTGCAAAGTCTTGTTCGGATAGAGCGCCGCGCTGAGCCGGTCGGCGTGGCGGACTACGTCCTCGTGCCGCCGCATGCCGGCGCGGGCGGCGCGCACGTGCAGGCGCTGGAGCTGGTAGCGCATCTTGGCGGCAGCGCGGGAGGCGGCCTCGCTCAAGGTGGGATCGAGTTGCAACAGTTCGGTGGAGTAGGCCGCGATGAGCGCGTCGAGCGCGCCGGCGGAGTTGCGGTAGGTCTCTTCCAGCTTCGACGGCAGGCTGCGGCCGGCGAGCAGTTCGCGCGTATGCTCCACGCCCTTGAACAGGTCGGCGACACGCGCCTGGTAGCGATCGAGCAGGCGTTTACATCGCGGCTCGACCAGCGTCGCGCTGAAGCGCGGCAGCGCCGGCGTCACCCCGCCGAGCAGCTTGTCTTCCAGCACCGCCACCTGCGCCCAATACGCGATCTCGGCCGGGCCGGCGATCACTGCGACTGAGGGCAGCAAAAAGTCCTGCATCGCCGGACGCAGCAGCGCGTTGGGGCTGAACTGCTCCGGCGCGGCCTCCACCTCAGCGGCAAATTCGGCCGCCGTCAGCCTTCGGTCGCCGACCACGAAGTGCGAGTTACTGCGCCGGATTGCCACGCGTCGCCCGCCCGCGAGCGAAAACAGCAGCGACGACGATGCCGCCACCTTCACCTGCGCGTGGTACCCGGAGGCTTCGAGTTCTTTGCCGCGGGCATCGAGCCCGGCGTGCAGTTCGTCGGCGCGGCGGGCGGCGTTGCCGAGCAGCGGCGCCGCAAGCTGGTGCAGTTCGCTGTCGAGCGGATCGAGCACGATGAGCCCGAAGCGGCCAAACAGGCACATGAGGAGCCGGGCGAAGGCTGAACCCAGCGTCTGGCCGGGTGCATACGCCTGCTCGAGAATGCTGGGACCGATCAGGTGCTCGACCTGGCGGAGCACCGAGTTGATCTCAGCGCCGAGGCGAATGCTTCCCACCGGGGCGTCCGGCGGCGCAGTGGACGCGATCTCGATGCGATGCGGCTCTCCGTGCTCGTCGGCGAGGAAGGCATGCGACACTTCGGCGAAGTCGTGGTCCTCGGTGGCCAGCCAGAAGATGGGCGCCGATTCGACACCCGCGGCGGTATATTCAGCCGCAACTTTTACGGCGCTCAGGGCTTTGTAGAAGGAGTACAGCGGCCCGCCCAGCACGCCCACCTGCTGTCCGGTAACCACGGCAAGAGCGCCGTTGCGCAACCGGCCGAGATTGGAAATGACTTCAGGAGGCGCGTTCCACGCCCGGTTTTGCCGCAGCAGCGCGTTGGCCACGGCTTGGCGCTGCGCCTCGGCATAGCGCGCGCGGACTTTGGCGGCTTGCTCAGGCAGCCAGTCACGGGTGAGCGGCGGGTGCGCGTAAAAGCGGCGAACACGATCCAGGTTGTACAGGTAGTCGAGGAACAGGCGCGAGCTGTGCGGTATGCCCGTAAACGGCAGACACTCGGAATACACTAGCGGCGCTCCCCTCGCCGCTCGCGGCGGCTCCACAGTTGGATTCGCGGTTGGGAGGTTGGTTTCATGATTTCCACCAAGGTCCTGCGCCGATTCACGGCGGCGCTGCTCGCCGCCTCGCTGCTCACGGCCAGCGGCGCTCAAGAGCAGAAAAACAGCCCCAAGCCAGACGAGCAACCCGCCGCGCGCTTCACCGCGCGCTCCGAACTGGTGCTGGTGCCGGCCGTGGTCACCGATCGCTCAGGCGCGCACATTCCCAACCTGACGAAAGACGATTTTATCGTGGAGCAAAACGGGGTTGAGCAGAAAATCGCCGCCTTCGAGGAGATCAAGGCGACGGCGGCCCCGGTCGTTCGTCCCAGGCTGCCGCAGGGCGTCTTCAGCAATCTTTCGCCGGTCAATTTTCAGCCGCGTCGCATCAACATCATCGTGCTCGACACGATCAACACCGAGTTCACCGACCAGGCCTGGGCCAGGCGTGAGCTGCTCAAGTACCTGGCCGAGTCGGTCAACACCGGCGACCTCACGACCCTGCTCACGCTGCACCGCGGCGGCATCCGCGTGGTGCACGACTTCACCACCGACCCGGCGGTGCTGGTGGCGGCGCTCAAGCGGGTGCGCGGCGCGCCGGGCATGAGCGAGGGCGAAAACACCATCGCGGCCGACGATCCCACGGCCGCGCTCAGCTCCGACGCGGTCGCCGCCGAATCCGACCAGCTCCAGGCCATGATTTCGCAGATGGAAGCGCGCTCGGCGCGCATGATGCGCGGCTTCTCCATCCAGTACACGCTCGACGCCTTTCAGACCATCGCGCGCGCCTACGCCGGCGTCCCCGGCCGCAAGGCGCTCATCTGGATGACCGGCAGCTTCCCGTTCCCCATGGACCAGCCCGGCGATGTGGATTCGCGCAGCTTCGGCGGCCAGTTCGAGCACGTGTTCCAGTTGCTGAACGACGCCAACATCGCGCTCTACCCGGTGGACGCGCGCGGGCTGGTGACGCTGGGGCCGAGCGCCGCCAGTTCGCTGCGTCCCAACCCGCGCAATCCGGGGGCGATGATGGCGAGCCAGGTCAGGACCCACATGAGCACGATCAGTACCATGCAGACGTTTGCCGCCATGACCGGCGGCGAGGCCTTCTACAACACCAACGACCTGAATCGAGCCGTGCGGCGCGCGTCGGAAGACTCGTCGGCTTACTACATGCTGGCGTATTACTTGAAGCCGGAGCCGGAAGACGCGAAAAAGAAACGCGATCCCTGGCGCAAGCTGACCGTGAAGGTGAAGCGCTCGGGCGCCCACGTGCGGGCGCGCAGCGGCTTCTACATTCAGCCGCCGGCCGCCGACGAGCAAACTGCCCGCACCCGCGACCTGCGCTCAGCAGTCACCTCGCCGCTCGACTACACCGCCCTGCCGCTGCAGTTGCGCTTCGGCGCCCAAAGGCCGGCAGGGAAGAAGCGCGCGGTTGAGTTCGAAATCAACGTGGCCGCCAACGCCGTGAGCATCGACGTCGCCGACAACAACCACCTGAGCCTCGAGGTTGTCGCCATGGTGAGCACGCCCGAGTCCAGCCTGGCCGACAATTTCAGGGAAACCATCGAGGGCCACGTCAAGCCGGAGAACCGCCAGAAGATCATGAGCAGCGGCATCACCTACCGCAACCTGCTCAACGTCGCCCCCGGCGAGTACTCGGTGAAGCTCGTCGTCCGCGACAACCTGAGCGGCCGCATGGGCAGCCTGCAGGCCCCGCTGACGGTCAGTCCCTGAAATCCCGAAGCGAAGCGCGGGATCCATACTTGACCTCCGCAGTTGGGTAGCGGTATGGCTCCCTCGCTGCGCTCGCCATGTCGCGCCAAGGCCGCGCTGAATCGGTTCCGCTGCATGCAACATCCAATGACCACGTTGACTTCCAATCATCTCCACCCTAGATTGGAAGCAGTTCTTTGAGCATTGCAGCCAGCGTCTCGCGCGCCAGCGCGAGCGCCACCCGAGTGGGGGCGTCACGGCTTCGACGGAAGCGCTTGCGGCTGAGAGGCATACCGGGGTGCACACGCCCGTAACTGTGGCAAGAACAACAATTGCCAATTCAAACCTGGCATACGCTGCTTAATTAACTAAGTGGCCGTCCTCCGCGGCTTTGCCTGTGGGCTGCGGAAGGGCGTCGCACAGCAGGCTGGCTTGTGGCCCCCGGTCCGAGGGCCGCCGGCAAGATCATCGGACTAGCTGACCGCGTTTCTTGTCCGTTCTGAGCGCGCTCGGCGAAAGTTTCCGGCGAAGGCCGGAAGCGGGAACGCGACTAAGTATGTAGTTCTCTCCGCCTGTGACGTTTTCGGACGCGGGTTCAACTCCCGCCGCCTCCACCAGAATCCGCGAAGCAGATTTTGGTCTCCCGGGCCTCGCGCCTCAGCTGCGACAGCACGGTTCTTGAGCATGCCCATCACCAGGGGAAATTGACGATTCTGGAAAGGTATGATTCGCTCAGTTCCGGCGCAGCGGCCCGGTTGCGCGGATCGGCCGCGGTTTGCAGGCGCACATCATTCCCAGGGCGATTGCCGGCCGGCCCCGAAGGAAATAATCATGCAAAAGCGCAAACTCGGAAATACTCTCGAAGTCTCCGCCCTCGGCTTCGGCTGCATGGGACTGAGCTCCGGCTACGGCAAGCCCGTCGATAAGCAGTACGGCATCTCCGTGATCCGAGCGGCCGTCGATCGCGGCGTCACCTTCTTCGACACGGCCGAAGTCTATGGCCCGTTCACCAATGAAGAACTGGTGGGCGAAGCGCTGGCGCCCGTCCGCGATCAGGTGGTGATCGCCACCAAGTTCGGCTTCAAGATCGATCCGAACACCGGCAAGCAGATTGGGTTGGACAGTCGCCCGCAACACATCCGCGAAGTCGCCGAAGCTTCGCTGCGGCGGCTCCGGACCGACGTCATTGACCTCTTCTATCAGCACCGCGTTGACCCGGATGTCCTCATCGAAGACGTCGCCGGCGCGGTCCGCGACCTGGTCCGCCAGGGCAAGGTGAAGCACTTCGGGATGTCGGAAGCCGGCGTGCAGACCATTCGCCGCGCTCACGCCGTGCAACCTGTCGCCGCCCTGCAGAACGAGTATTCGCTCTGGTGGCGCGAGCCCGAGCGCGAAGTCTTGCCGCTGCTGGAGGAACTCGGCATCGGGTTTGTGCCGTTCAGTCCGCTGGGCCGCGGCTTCCTGACCGGCAAGATGGACGAGAACACCACCTTCGACAGCTCCGACTTCCGCAGCAAGCTGCCGCGCTTCACACCGGAAGCGCGAAAAGCGAACCAGGTCGTGGTTGATTTGCTGCGCAGAATCGCCGGGCGCAAAAAGTCCACGCCCGCGCAGATCGCCCTCGCCTGGCTGCTGGCACAAAGGCCGTGGGTCGTGCCCATTCCCGGCACCACCAGGCTGGAGCGGCTGGAAGAGAACGTTGGCGCCGCCGCCGTCCAACTCTCGCCGGATGACCTGGGTGAAATCGATGCTGCTGCGCGGAAGATCACCGTGCAGGGCGAGCGCTATCCTGAGGACCTGCAGCGGCTGGTCGGCCGCTGATGCTCTCTCCGCATCCGGCCGGGCATCCAAATTCGGGCAGGGACGATCAACACCCGCTGAGGCGCAAGATGCCGCTACGCAACGACGCCCTCAAAGACCGCCTCTCACGCTATCGCGAAATCACGCTCCGCGTGACCGGCCGCAAATCGGGACGGGCCATCTCGGTCCCGGTGTGGTTCGTCTTCGAAGACCCCACTCTCTACCTGCTGCCGGTGAAGGGCTCTGAGACACAGTGGTATCGGAACGTGCTCGCCAATCCGGCGCTCCGGGTGGAAGCGCGCGGCGCCGAAGCCGAATTGCAGGCAGCCCCGGTTACCGCTCGCGACCGCGTGCTCCCGGTCGTGGAGAAATTCCGCCAGAAGTATGGCGACGGCGACGTGAACAAGTACTATTCCAGGTTCGACGTTGCCGTCGTTGCCCGGTTGCCCTGATCGCGTCTCCCGGGCTGCCGGGGTCGCGCGCGTCACGCCATCGAAGCATCGGCAAACTTGGGGGGGGCGAAACAAAGCGCCTGTTCCCGCGGTCAAGCCCGGAACATTTCGTTCAACTCGGCGCCTCTCGTTGCTTTTTCCGTGAAGTGGAAGGTGCCGTGCTCCTTCATCTCCCGCGCGGCGCTCAGGAACGCGCCCCAGGCCGCGCGCGCCAGCGAACTGCCCACGCTGATGCGCTTGACGCCGAGCGCCGACAGGTCGGCCACGCTCATCTGCATGCCGGGGATGATGATCACGTTGACCGGGCGGTCCACCGATCGCACGACCGTGGCGATTTCGTCCTTGGTCCGCAGGCCGGGAGCGAAGAGCACGTCCGCGCCGGCCTCCTGGAAGGCCTGCAGGCGCGCGATCGTGTCGTCCAGGTCTTCGCGTCCCACCAGATAATTCTCCGTGCGCGCGCTCAGCGTGAACGGAAAGGGAAGCGAGTGCGCCGCCTCCGCCGCTGCTCGAACTCGCTCGGCGGCAAGCGGCAGATCGTAGGGCACGCGGCGGGTGCCCGATGGAGTGTCTTCGATGGAGCAGCCGGCCAGTCCGGTGGCCGCCGCCAGGCGGACAGTCTCGGCGACAAACTTGGGATCATCGCCGTAACCATTCTCCAGGTCGGCGCTGACGGGCAGATCGGTGGCGGCCACAAGTTCGGCGGCGTGCGCCAGCATCGCGTCCCGTCCCACGCCGCCGTCGGGCTTGGCGACAGAGAACGCGTACCCGGCGCTGGTGGTCGCCAGGGCTTCGAAGCCGAGCACTTGCAGCGCGCGCGCCGACCCCGGGTCCCAGGGATTAGGGATGATAAACGTCCCCGCGCGCTGGTGAAGCGCTCGGAATGTCATGCCTTTTTCTGTTTGCGTTGCCATGCGGCAAGAGATTCTGCGGCACGCTGCCGCGACTCAATTCTTCAAGCCTGGCTAGGTCCTCACTAGACGCGCCGCGCGTGGCCGCGCTGCCGGTGGGCGACTCGCGCGCGATTTGCGGCTCGCGCACGTTGCCGGCCAGCGCCGCCGCCATCGTTGCCGGATTCCAGGGCAGCCGAATGGGAAGCCGGACTACTCCCGCGGTCCAGTGGTCCAAATCTCCTGCCTGATCTTCCACTGGCCAGATTTTTCCCGGTGCAGCACGAGCAGGATTTTTCCGTGGGTCTCAATCGGCGGCTTGCCATCGGGCGGCTGCACCACCTGGAGCGTGGTCCCCCACTCGGAGGCCCAATCGCCGCTGATCTGGATGTCGTGGAACACGTCTTCCTGCCGGGTGACGCGGAAGCCGGGCATCTTCGCGGTCACGTCTTCGATGAAGCGCGTGATGGCCGCTTTGCCCATCAGCGGCGCCATGCCGGGCAGCAGCGACACGCCGTCGTCCGCCCACATGCCGAAGATCGCCGACTTGTCCATGCGTAGATGGGCAGCGGTGTACTCGCGGTTGAACCTCTCAATCTCGCCACGCCGATCAGCCGCGGCCGCCTGCTCGCCCCAGAGGGCAACCAGCATCACCAGGAGCGCCCACCGCTTCAAGTTCATGGACATTGATTTCGCCTCGACGGTCCAATGATCAATCACCCGATGACCCGTGTTCAATTTGTACAACGTACTTCCATTCCGCAGCCAACATCTTTCCACGCGCATACGGCGTCTAGTATCCTCGGCGTTCACCCGAGAGGCATGTCCATGCGCCGATACGCCAGCCTGCTTGTCGTTCTCATTGTTTCCTGGTGCGCCTTCGCGCAGCAGTCCACCGCGAACCCCGGTCAGCAGTTCTTCCTCGTGCTGCTGAAGCGCGGCGCCCATCCTCCGCAGCTCGACAAAGAGGCCGGCGACAAGCTGCAGGCCGCGCACATGGCCAACATCGGCAAGCTGCGCGACGAAGGCAAGTTGCTGGCGGCCGGCCCGTTCGCCGACAATACTCCGCTGCGCGGCATCTTCGTTCTGAAGGCCGCGTCGGCTGCGCAGGCCCAGGCGTGGTCCAGCACCGATCCGGCGGTGAAGGCCGGGCGCCTGGCCGCCGAGGTCTATGGGCCATGGAACGTGCAGCCCGGCAGCTTCCGCCAGACCACCACGCCGAACGACCTTCAGAGCTACACGCTTGTCTTGATGTTTCACGACGGCGCACCGGCGCCGCCGCCGGGCGATTTGGTGCCGAAGCACGTTGCCTACCTGAGGGGATTGATGAACGACGGCAAGCTCGCTGTCGCCGGTCCGTTCGGCGCGCCCGGGGCGGACGGCCTGTTCGGTATTTCGATCTATGCCGCGCCGGTGGATGAAGCGACCAGGCTCGCCTCCGAAGACCCCCTGGTCAAGGCCGGATTCTTCCGCCTGGAGCCGCACCCGTGGCTCACCGCCAGGGGCGTGCTGCCGAGGTAATTGCCCATGAAGACGCTGCGCGGCGGCTGCGTTGTGTCGCAAGTCGAAGAGCATGCTGCGCGCACCGAGGGCACGCGTCGTTTCCGCACCGCCATCTCGCGCGCCCAGGGCGCCAAGCACGTTGCCCAAACCATCAGCGAGTACGCGCCGGGCGAATCGCCAGTGCGGGTCAATCCCGGCGCTGAGGAAGTGCTCTACTGCGTGGCGGGACGCGGCAGCGTGCGTATCGCGGGACGCGACTACCCGCTGGAGAGCGGGACCGCCGCCTACATCCCAGCCGGGGCCGAGTATTCCATAACGAATTCGCGCGCCGAAGCGCTGCGAGTCGTCGCCGTGTGCTGCCCGCAGGACGACGCCAGCCATGTGGTCGCCCGGCCGGCGCAATCGGGATGCGGCACGCCGCCGGCGCGCACGGTGCGCGAGCAGGAGCGCCCGCCCATCCGCAGCGGCGACCGCCACTTTCGCCTGCTGGTGGACAAGGACCTCGGCTGCCGCGCGGTGACCCAGTTCGTCGGCTTCATCCCGCCCAGCAAGGCGCCGTTCCACTTCCACACCTACGAGGAAGCCATCTTCATCCTCGCGGGCGCGGGCGTGGTGCACACGCAGCTGGAAGGCGACGCCGTGCCCGACTCGCAGCCATTCTCAGCCGGCACGTCCATCTTCCTGCCCGCCGGATGTCTGCATTGCCTGGAGAATCCCGGAACGGAGCCGGTGCGGCTGCTGGGAGTTTTCTATCCGTCGGGAAGCCCGTCCGTAAGCTACGACGCCGGGAGTGATCATTAGCGAATCGTCATTTCGCTTTTTTCCTGCGCACGGTCCCAGGCCCTCACGGCCAGGTGCTAACCGCCAATGGCGACCTGACAACTGGCAACTGGCAACCGGCAACTGATTACCGCGCCCGCTGCCTCTCGTCGGCCGACATCTCCCGCCAGATCATGGTGCGGTTGCGCTCCACATAGATATTGCCGGGCTCGGCGTTGGCCGCCGCGCTGAACCAGCGATACGCCGTGGGGCGGTCGAGGGCGACGCAGTTTCCGGTGGCGTACATCGCCCCGAGCTGGCTGCTGGCTTTGGGGTTGCCGTGGCTGGCCGCCGCCTTCAGCAGCATCAGCGCCTGATCGCAGTTGCGCCGCACGCCTTTGCCGTAGAGATAATTCTGGCCCCGCGCCACCAGTTCGTCTTCCACGCTGGTGCCCGCTTCCGCCGGTCCGCCGCGTGCTTTGGAAGTGGCTGCTTCCTCTTCGGCGGCGCCGCGCTCTTCGCTCCGGGCCGCGGCCTCCGGTTTCGGTTTCGATTTTTCCTCCGGCGACTTGTCCGCCGGACTCCGCGAAGGCGGCGTTTCCTTCTGCTGCGCTTCGGCGCCTTTGCCTTTCTCGGCGCCGCGTTGTGGCGGTTGCCCGGCCGGAGCGGCGCCGTGCTCGGCGCTGTGCTCTTCTATCGGGGCGCTGTCGGACGCCGGTTTTTCATCTTTCGCCGGCGGTGTTGCCGCGCCCGATTCGGACGCGCTGGCGTCGGTGCGTCCGGCGGTGGGCTCGGTGGCCTGCGGCGGAGGCGCGCTCTGCATCCGCTGCCTGATCATGCCGATGGCGCGCGCGGTCATGGTGTTGGGGTCGCCCGAACGCCACTGCATGTAGGCGAAGCCCCCCAGCGCCAGTAGAAGGATCAGCAAAAGCCATCCCCGTGCGCTGCGGCGCGGTTCCTCGTCGTCGAACAGGTAGGCGCTGTCGGTCGGCTCGTCCAGCCCCAGAAACGACGGGCCGTAGACGCCGCGGGCGGTGGTGTCGCGCTGCGCGGGCGGCGGGACTGGGTCGTCGTGGGCAAACGTTTCGCGAGCGGCGCGCATTTCGGCGTCGGCTTGAACATCGCCTGACGGCCGAGATCGGGATGTTTCCGGTGGCTCGGCGTCATGCATTTCCGAATCCAGCACGCGGCTTATCTCAGCGTAGCCGGCCGGGCTCGGCTGCTCTCCCCCCCGAGCGTCACCTCGCGCGGGCAGTTCGTTCGATCGAGGCAGGGCCGGCTGCTCGGGGGCAAGATCGGGTGCGCCGCCGCCGATGCGGACAACGTTGTCGCCCGCGCTTCGCCGCCGGTCGGCAATCCGCCGCGCGGCGGCGCGGCGGTCGAGCAGCGCCCCGCACATCCCGCAAAACCGGTTCGCCTCCGGGTTCTGTGTACCGCACGACTTGCACAACACAAGGACACTCCTGGCGATGGGATCGGCCGCCCGGCGCGTGTTAGCGGCTGCTTGGGTTGGATGCAATCCGGCGCCGATGGGAAATAATGTCTAAGAGCACTCAGCAGTCGGCACTCAGCACTCAGTCCCGAACGGCTTCCGCGAGGGTGTGTATTCTTTTGCCGGGGGACGGGCAAGAGCTGAATGCCGACTGCTGACTGCTGAGTGCTGGCCGGTGCTGAGCTCCCGCGGCTTGCCACTCGTGGGCGCGCATGTTACTCTCTTTGAGACTGTTACAGAGAACATAGAAGCAGGAGTGCACCCGGTTCAGTGCTGGCAAGAGAGCAAAAGCGGAGCATCATCGACAACTATCGCACGCACACCACGGACACCGGCAGCCCCGAGGTCCAGATTGCGCTGCTCAGTGAACGCATCGGTGAGTTGACGGAGCATTTCAAGACGCACAAGAAGGACCACGCCTCGCGGCGCGGTCTTCTCATGCTGGTCAGCAAGCGCCGTCGCTTGCTCGACTACCTCAAGCAATACGACTCCGAGCGATACACGACCGTCATCCAGAAACTCGGCATCCGTAAGTAGCCGCCCGCGTGCTCACGCGCACGCCTGCGTCGGAACGGACGTCAGGGCCTTGGGTGTATTCAGCGGCCGATTGCCGCCAGGTTCGAAGCTGACTCTCTCTTGCACAACCCGAAACTTCCCGCACCCTATGCCGCCCTCTGGCCGCTTTGCCCGGACCGGATGGCTGTGCAGCACCACGGACCGGAAGCCCTCCTGAAGAAGGACTGGTACTCAATCATGACGCAACCTACCCCTCACCAGCTCACCGTTGAACTCAGCGGCGGCAAATCCATTTCATTCGAGACCGGCAAGCTCGCCAAGCAGGCGGGCGGCTCCGCCGTTGTTCGCATTGCCGACAGCGTGGTGCTCGGCGCCGCAACCGCCAACCAGGAACCCCGCGAGGGAATCGATTTCTTCCCGCTCACGGTGGACTACCGCGAATACACCTACGCCGGCGGACGCATTCCCGGCGGCTTCATCAAGCGCGAAGGCCGCCCGAGCGAGCGCGAAATCCTCACCAGCCGGCAAATCGACCGCCCTGTTCGTCCGCTGTTCCCCGAAGGCTTCCGCTGTGAGACCCAGGTCATTTGTCTCGTCCTCTCCGCCGACACGGAAAACGATCCCGACGTCGTTGCCATCAACGCCGCCTCCGCGGCCCTCGCCGTAAGCGACATCCCGTTCCTCGGCCCGGTGGGCGCCGTGCGCATCGGCCTGGTGAATGGCCAGTTTGTCGTGAACCCGACCTACGCCGAGCGGCGCGAGGGCCTGCTCAACATCATGGTGGTGGGCACCGCCGACGGCATCGTGATGATCGAGTCCGGCGCCAACGGCGTGAGCGAAGAAACCGTCCTCGACGCCATCGAGTTCGCCCACACCGAGATCAGGAAGATTGTCGCCGCCATCCGGCAGCTCGCCCAGCTCGGCGGCAAGCCCAAGCGCGAAGTCCCGCCCGTCGAGTTCGACCAGACCTACTTCAACGGTCTGCGCGCCCAGATCGGCGGCCGCCTGCTCGACGCCCTCGACACCGCGAAGCACCCCAAGGCCGAGAGTTCGGCCCTGGTGAAGGCCATCAAGAAAGAACTCCAGGCCGCCATCCCCGAAGAGGACGAAGACGCGCGCAAGAAGCTCTCCCACTACTTCGAGCTGCTGCGCGAAACGCTCTTCCGCGAGCAGGTCATCAAGAATCATCGCCGTCCCGACGGCCGCGCTTTCGACCAGGTGCGCGACATCTGGATTGAAGTGGGCATGCTGCCGCGCCCGCACGGCTCGGCCTATTTCACCCGCGGCGAGACCCAGGCGCTGGTCACCACCACGCTGGGCACCGCCGAAGACATGCAGCGCCTGGAGGCCTTCGAAGGCGAGGCCAAGAAGCGCTTCATGCTTCACTACAACTTCCCGCCCTTCTCGGTTGGCGAAGTGGCCTTTATGCGCGGCGCCGGACGCCGCGAGATCGGCCACGGCGCTCTCGCCGAGCGCGCCATCGCCGCCGTGCTTCCCACCGAGGAAGCCTGGCCGTACACCATGCGCGTGGTCTCCGACATCCTGGAGTCGAACGGCTCATCCTCCATGGCAACCGTGTGCGGGGCCTCGCTCTCGTTGATGGACGCCGGCGTTCCCCTGAAGGCGCCGGTCGCGGGCGTGGCCATGGGCCTGGTCAAGGAAGGCGACCAGACCGTCGTCCTCACCGACATCGCCGGCGCCGAAGACCACTACGGCGACATGGACTTCAAGGTCGCAGGCACGCGCGACGGCATTACCGCTCTGCAAATGGACATCAAGGTGGCCGGCATCACCGCCGCCGTGATGAAGCAGGCGCTCGAGCAGGCCAGACGCGGGCGGCTCCACATCCTCGACAAGATGGCCGAGGTCATGCCCGAACCGCGCGCCAAGATTTCGCCCTACGCCCCCCGCATCTACACGCTCCAGATTCCGACCGACAAGATTCGCGACCTCATCGGGCCGGGCGGCAAGGTCATCCGCGGCATCATTGACGCAACCGGCGTCAAGATTGACGTGGACGACTCCGGCCGCGTCAACGTTGCTTCCAACGACGAGGCGTCGGCCGAGCGCGCCCTGCAGATGATCGGCGACATCACCGCCACGCCCGAGGTCAACAAGACCTATCTGGGCAAGGTGGTGCGGCTCGCCGACTTCGGCGCCTTCGTGGAAATCTTCCCCGGCACCGACGGCCTGCTGCACATCAGCGAAGTCGCCGAACACCGCATCAAGGACGTTCGTGACGAGCTGAAAGAAGGCGACCAGATTCTGGTCAAGGTCCTCAGCATCGAAGGCAACCGCATCCGTCTTTCCCGCAAGGCGATCCTGAAAGAACAGCGCGCCAAGATGGGAACCCCCGCGGGCGGCGGCGAAGGCATGCAGGAAGCGCCCGCGCCGGTCACCTTCGAGGGCGGCGGCGACTTCGACGAGAACGAGCCCAACTTCAACCGCGACGAGGCCGCCGAAGTGCCTCGCCATCACGATCGCGGACCCGGCGGCGGCGACCGCGGCGGACGCGGCGGCCGCGGCGGGCGCGGTCGCCACGGCGGCGGACGCGGCAACGGCCGCGGCGGCTTCCGCGGCGGAAGACGGTAAGGACCGTTTCCCGTTTCTCGCTTCCCCTTTTCACGAAACTGCAAGTGCGGAGGGCGCTGAGAGATCAGCGCCCCTTTTCCTGCACGCTGTAGCGACGGGCGCCCCCGCCCGTCGGCAATGGCCACAAACCGTTTCCCGTTTCTCGTTTTCCCGTTTCACGAAACTGCAAGTGCGAAGGGCGCTGAGAGATCAGCGCCCTTTTTCCTGCACGCTGTAGCGACGGGCGCCCCCGCCCGTCGGCAATGGCCACAAACCGTTTCCCGTTTCTCGCTTCCCGTTTCACGAAACTGCAAGTGCGAAGGGCGCTGAGAGATCAGGGCCCTTTTTCCTGCACGCTGTAGCGACGGGCGCCTCGCCCGTCGGCACGTCACCCCGGCGGTGTGGACACAGGCGGCCTCGCCCGCCCCAGGCCCAAAAGTAGAACTCATATGCTCTCCCTTTGACGGATGATGACGCTTGTGTGCCCCCCCATTTATCTCGTAGCATCGCCCGCGCCTGGGCCCAGCAAATTGCGCTTGATGGGAGCACGACATGTCCCTGCAACTCAGCCGAAAGTTTCTTGTGGCCGTATTCATCTCTGCCGTAACGCTCAACGCCTCCGGCAAGGATCTTTCCCCGGCTCCCACTCCGCACGAGTCCATCGCACCCTATTGGACGGTTGAGCCCGGCTGGGA
This sequence comes from Terriglobales bacterium, assembly GCA_035651995.1. Taxonomy (NCBI): domain Bacteria; kingdom Pseudomonadati; phylum Acidobacteriota; class Terriglobia; order Terriglobales; species Terriglobales bacterium. The sequence goes on from DASRER010000043.1 coordinate 133,174, forward strand.
CACCGAACTCCAGATCAAGAACAACATGGTCGCAGCCAGCCTGACCGTCACGCCGGTTCTGCGGCTGAACACTGGCGCTGAATACCCTCTCGATCCGGTCACGATCGCGCCGTCAGACGTTACCTCCATTCACGTCTCCGATGCTTTGAGCAAGAAAGCTCCCGATTTGGTGAACCAGGTCGGCGCGTACGGTTCGGTCGTGTTCCGCTATGTGTCGTCAAACGTTCGCAACTTGTACGCCGTCGCGATGATTCACATGACCGGGCAGCCCATTGGCTTTCACATTGACGCGTATGCCGCGGCGACCGGATGGGAGGTTGGCAGCCGTGAGGGCATCTGGTGGCTGCCGCGGGAAACGGCGAAGGATTTTCTGATCGTTACCAACGAATCGGACAAGCCGGTGCCTGTAAGGCTCTCGGTCTTTGACGCGCAGGGCGCCGAGTCGAAGAATCCCCTTATGCTGGCCCCAGGCCAAACGCAGCGCTTCGTGGTCCGCGACCTGCTGCGGCAGGCGGGCTTGCAAGGCACGTACGGCGGCATCAAAATTGATGCAGCCGCTAAGGCGGGCAGCATTGACACCGTGCACTTCAGCTACGACGAAACCGTCGGCTTCGCA